>VBHW01000169.1:3352-7463 GCA_005881055.1 Chloroflexota bacterium | reverse complement strand
CACCTCGATCCGCGCTCGATGCAGATCCCGGGCACGCCCTTCGAGCCCGAGTCGATGATCGTCGTGCCCCTCATGGTCGGGGGCGAGGCGATCGGGACGCTCAACGTCGCCCGCATCGGCGAGGCCGAGTCGTACTTCAGCCAGAACGAGTTCGAGCTCGTCAAGCTCTTCGCCGGCCAGGCGTCGATCGCCATGAAGAACGCCGAGGCCCATCGTGCGGTCGAGGCCCGGGCCGAGCTCGACGCGCTCACCGCCCTGCGCAACCACGGCGCGTTCCAGCGTGAGCTCGGCGCGGCGATCGAGGGCTCCGGCGGCACCCCGTTCGGCGTCCTCATCATGGACCTCGACGACTTCAAGACGTACAACGACACGCACGGTCACCCGGCCGGCGACAAGCTGCTCCAGGCCGTGGCCGCCGCGGTGACGGCCGCCGTGCGCGAGGGGGACCGCGTCTACCGCTACGGCGGCGACGAGTTCGCCGTGATCCTCCCGGGAGCCGATCGGCTGCACTCGGTCGAGGTGGCCGACCGGATCCGCCGCGCCGTCGAGGCGACGTCGCCGGAGGACCGCGAGCCGAAGGTCGGCGTGAGCGTCGGGACGGCCTGCTATCCCGTCGACGGACGCACGAAGGACGAGCTCGTCGGTGCCGCCGACCGCGCGCTCTACCTGCTGAAGCCGTCGCGGAGCGGCGTCGATCCGGCCGTCGACCAGGCGCGCGACGAGTACCTCTCCGCGCTCAACGAGACGGCGCTCGCCCTCATGGACCGGCTGGATCCAACCGAGCTCCTCGGGACGATCGTCCAGCGCGCCGCGAGCATCCTCGGGACGCCCCACGGGTTCCTTTACGTCGTCGAGCCCGACGAGTCGGCGCTCGTCGTTCGCGTGGGTACCGGCGCGTTCGCGGACCTCATCGGCTACACGACCGGACGCGGCCAGGGTGTGTCGGGAACCGTGTGGGCGACCGGGCAGCCGATGACCGTCGACGACTACGACCGCTTCTCCGGGCGCCGCCCGGACCTGCCGACCGGCCAGTTCGGGGCGATCGCTGCGGTCCCGCTCACGGCCGAGGGACGCGTGGTCGGCGTCATCGGCCTCGCGTCGGGCGCTCACAGCGGCGCGTTCGCGACGCATCAGGTCGCCGTGCTCAGCCGGTTCGCCCAGCTCGCGTCGATAGCCCTCGCCAACGCGCGGCTGTTCCAGTCCGCTCAGCGCGAGGTGACCGAGCGGGCGCGCGTCGGCTTTCGGACGCCACGACCGAGGCGCTCCTCATCACGCGCGACGGGGTCATGCTCGAGGTGAACCAGGCGATGAGCCGCCTGTTCGGGTATGCCGAGGGCGATCTCGTCGGGCGCTCCGTCCTGGACCTCGTCGCGCCGGAGAGCCTGCCGTTCGTCCAGTCCCTGTTCGCGAAGGGTGTCGAAGGCCCGTTCGAGGCACTCGCGCTCGACGCGGCCGGCGAGGTCTTCCCCGTCGAGGTCCACAGCCGGACGATCCCCTACTCGGACGGCCTCGACGCCGGCGTCTCCTCGATCCGCGATCTCCGCGAACGGCGGGCGATGGAGGAGCGACTCGCGCGGCAGGCGCTCTACGACAACGTCACCGGCCTGCCGAACCGCGTCCTCCTCGTCGATCGCGTCCGCCATGCGCTCTCGTCGGCGCGCGTGGGCGAGGACTCGCCGATCGCGATCATCCTGCTCGACCTCGACCGGTTCAAGGTCGTCAACGAGAGCCTCGGCCACAGCGCGGGCGATGCCCTGCTGCTGGCTGTCGGCCAGCGGCTCCAGGCCTGCCTGCGTCCGGGCGACACGGTCGCGCGCTTCGGCGGCGACGAGTTCGCGATCCTCCTCGACGAGGTCGGGGGGCCGGACGGCGCCAACGTCGTGGCCGAGCGGATCGAGGGCGAGCTCGCTGCGCCGGTCTCGATCGGTGGCCACGAGGTGTTCGTCAGCGCGCGGATGGGGATCGTCGTGGGCCAGCCGGGTCGGGCCGAGCCGGACGATCTCCTGCGCGACGCCGAGATCGCGCTGTACCGCGCGAAGGCCGGCTCCATGGTCCGTCGCGCCCTGTTCGAGCCGTCGATGAGCTCGGTCGCGGCGGAGCGTCTCGATCTCGAGAGCGACCTCCGCCGGGCGATCGATCGGGCCGAGCTCCGCGTCTTCTACCAGCCCCTCGTCGACCTCGCGACCGACCGGATCGCGGGCGTCGAGGCGCTCGTCCGGTGGCAGCACCCGACGCGCGGGCTCATCGCGCCGATGTCGTTCATCCCGCTTGCCGAGGAGACTGGACTCATCCTGCCGATCGGCCGCTGGGTCCTCGAGACCGCCTGCCGCCAGGCACACGAATGGCAGCTCGCCTTCCCGTCCGACCCGCCGCTGACGATCAGCGTCAACCTCTCGGCCCGCCAATTCGCCCAGGCCGACCTCGTCGCGCAGGTGGCGGCCATCCTCGCCGAGACGGACCTGCCGCCGTCGAGCCTCGAGCTCGAGATCACCGAGAGCGTCGTCATGGACGAGTCGGAGCCGGGCATCCGCGCGCTGCGCGCGCTGCGCGAGCTCGGCTGCCGCCTCGCGCTCGACGACTTCGGCACGGGGTACTCGTCCCTCTCATACCTGAAGTCGCTGCCCCTCGACACGATCAAGATCGACCGCTCGTTCGTGGCCGGGCTGGCGGGCGACGACGCGAACCTGCCGATCGTCCAGGCCGTCATCGGGCTGGCCCACGGGCTGGGCATCGACGTCACCGCCGAGGGCATCGAGACGGCCGATCAGCTCGGCTGGCTGCGGGACCTCGTCTGCGATCGCGGCCAGGGCTACTACTACGCGCGGCCGCTGCCGGCGCCGGAGCTGGCCCGTCTGCTCGGACCCGATGCGCGGCCGATCGGTCGCCCCGCCACGACGCGGGTCGCCTTCACGACACGAGCCGGCAGGCGTCGGGACCGCATCGCGGGCTGAGAGCCGATTTCGCCGCGGGTCGCTGGCCACGTCCGTCTGGCCGATCGCCGCCGGTGGCTCGTGATGCGGCCAGATTTTCGCCCCCGGAGAATTCTGCCTTCCCAACGGAGCGGTTCCGGCCTGGATGACCGCCGGCGAGGCCCTGCGGGCAGTCGCTCACGCACGAGAACCCGATCGCCGCCGGTGGCTCGTGATGCGGCCAGATTTTCGCCCCCGGAGAATTCTGCCTTCCCAACGGAGCGGTTCCGGCCTGGATGACCGCCGACGAGGCCGTTCGGGCAGTCGCTCATGCACGACAACCACGGCCCGCGCCCCCGATCCGCCCGAATCGGGGGCCCGAAGCCGGCGAAATTCTCCCTGCACGAAAAGATGGCCACCTGGCCACCTGCCCGGGCAGGGAGTCCGGCCGAGAACCGGCCGCGGGCTGCGTTAGGCCGCGGGCTGCCTCAGGCCGACGGGCTGCCTCAGGCCGGGTGCGCGGCCGACCAGCGGTCCACCACCGCGTCGAGCCGTTCGAAGATCACGCCGTCCAGCGTCCGGACGGTGCCGATGAACCGCTCGAGCATCGCCATCCGGTGGCCGCGCCCGATCGCCTCCGGGTGCATCGTCAGGGTGAGCACGCCGCCCGGCTCGCTGCGCCACGCGTAGCGCAGCTCCTCGGTCCAGATCTCCTCGACCTTCGAGGCCGCGCTCAGCGGCCCGACGCCCCGCTCGCCCGGCTCGAAGTGGGGCCAGTCGTCGAGCGACCAGCTGATCGGCACCTCGACGAGCGGGCCGGGCGTTCCCAGCGAGGACACACGGGGGTCGTGCCGGTCGCCGATCCGGGGTCTGTAGAGATGGACGTCGTCGGCCATGAGCGACGAGTCGTACCGGAAGCCGAGGTCGGCCGCGATGCCCAGGGTCCGCGGTGAGAGCGACCAGAACGGCGCCCGGAACCCGTGCGGCGGCCTGCCGGCGATCTCCCCGATCGCCTCGAAGCTGCGGGTCATGACGTCGTGCTCTGCCGCCTCGTCCAGCGTCGCGAGGTCCTCGTGCGTCCAGCCGTGGCAGCCGAGCTCGTGGCCAGCCGCGACGATCGAGCGGACGCTGTCGGGGAACGTCGCGGCCGTGTGACCAGGCACGAAGAACGTCGCCGGGATCCCCTCCCGATCGAGCAGCCG
>VBHW01000169.1:0-3328 GCA_005881055.1 Chloroflexota bacterium | reverse complement strand
GCACCGGCCCGGCTCCGCGGAGGACGTCCGCTGAGATCGCGTCGAGGTCGAACGTGAGCGCGACGGTGAGCCGGGGCGGGCCGGTGGTCACCGCCGCGGAGGGATCAGATCGGGCGGAGGCGCCTAGCGGCGTCCGCCGAGGATGCGCAGGAGCGCGAGGAAGAGGTTGATGAAGTCGAGGTACAGGCGGAACGCGCCCATGACCGCGCCCTTCTCCATCGTCCCCGCCCAGGCCGCGACGTCGCCGCGCTGGATCCGCTGGACGTCGAATGCGGTGAGGGCCGTGAAGATCACGACGGCTGCCCACGACACGAGGTAGCTGAGGCCGTCCGACCGCAGGAACAGGTTGACGAGGCTGGCGGCGACGAGCCCGATGAGGGCCATGAACAGGTACGCGCCGAGCGACGTCAGGTCACGCTTCGTGACCGAGCCGTAGAACGCCGCCCCGCCGAAGATCGCCGCTGTGCCGATGCCGGCGGCCGCAACCGAGGTGATCGGGTAGATGAGGAGGATGAAGCCGATCGTCACGCCCGTCAGCGCCGCGTACAGGAAGAACAG
The DNA here is from genome assembly GCA_005881055.1 of Chloroflexota bacterium. Lineage (GTDB taxonomy): Bacteria > Chloroflexota > Limnocylindria > Limnocylindrales > CSP1-4 > C-114. Next base: position 2,770 of record VBHW01000169.1, on the reverse strand, counting down.
CCCGAGGCCGAGCGTCGCGGAGATCCTCCGGATGGCGAAGCTCAGCCCGATCGCGATGCCGAGCTGCAGGAGGATGACCGGGAAGAACAGGCCACTCAGGCGCTGGAGGGACGACTCGGACAGCGTCGTCACCCAGAAGCCGACGCCGGTCGTGACGAGCACGCCGAGGAACATCCACAGGAACGCCTGCGTGAGGAATGCCGCCGACAGGGCAGCGGCCGGTCGTACGCCGAGCTGCGACGGCGACGACGGGAGCTCGTACTGGTTCATCGATCCACCTCGAGAGGCTGACGCCTCGAATTGTTCGTTCGTTTCAGGAGACGTCCCCGTCGCGGGCCGTATTGCCGCGGTGCCGCGGGGATACGCGAGCCGGCGTGGCCGTTCGCGCCTCTGCCTGTTCGGCCGCCCGGGCGAGGACCCACACGAGGTCCGCCAGGCGGTTCAGATACGGTAGCAGGTGGCGGCCGGGCACCATCCCGGACCGGTCGAGCGATACGGCCCGGCGCTCGGCCCGGCGCAGGATCGTCCGGGCCAGCTCGAGGGCCGCGCTCGTCCGGGTCTCGCCCGGGACCACGAACTCGTGCGGCATCGCGATCGCCGGCTCCATGTCAGCCAGCGCCGCCTCGATCCCGTCCACCATCTCCGCCGAGACCCGGGTTCGGCCGTCGACGAGCCGGTCCCAAGCCTCGGGCGTCGTCGCGAGCTCCGCGGCCACGACGAACAGCTCGCGCTGGATGCGGAGGACGAGGTCGGCCAGGCCGCCCAGTGGTGGAGGGAGCGTGCCGTACTGCGCCTTCGTGCCGAGCTCGGCCCGGGCGAGCCCGAGGGCAGCAACGGCTTCGTCGATCGTGCCGTACGCCTCGGTCCGCGGATCGTCCTTCGTGATGCGCGGGCCCCCGAACAGGAGCCCGGTGCTCCCATCGTCGCCGCGGCCGGTCGCCACGGCGGAGTCAAGCCTGGTGGTCATGCGTCGTCCGGGAGAAGGTCGATCCGGGTCGGCGCTCACCACATGAGACCCGCGTCGCGCGGGTCCCAGCGCTCGGCGAGGAGCGTGATCTTCACGTCGTGCTCGACCACCGACTCGGCCTGCTCCTTCACCTGCTGGATCATCGATCCGGCGTAGGGGCAGAACGGTGTCGTCAGGATCATCTTGATCTCGGTCGAGTCAGGCCCAAACAGGATCTGCTTGATGAGCGCGAGCTCGACGACGTTCATCCCGATCTCGGGATCGACGACCGCGCGCAGGGCATCGAGGATCGCGAGCTCTGTCGCCCGCCGCTCAGGATCGAACGCCGGGGCGGCGCCAGACCCGTTCGGGGACTCCGAGGGAGCGGTCGTGGGGGCTCCGACAGGCGCGGTGGCGGTCGGCTGGTCGGTCATGCGGAAATCCTACCACCTGACTCGGGAATGACCGGCGGCAGCGGTCGGTCGGGTTGCTCGGGCGGCTCCGGTGGTGCCCGTTGCCGGGTCAGGCCGACGGCACGACCTTGACGACGACGCCCGGCACACGCAGCTCGGGCGGCAGCGGGCTCGCCTCCGCGGGCGTCAGGCCGGGTCCTGTGATCGACCCGTCGCGCTCGAAGAACCCCGCGTACCGGGGGCGGTGGTCGCGTGCGAAGAGGAATGCCGACGCGATGCCGAGCGTCCTGAGCTCGGGATGGTCGGTCAGGATGTCCGTCAGGCCGTAGCCGTTCCGGCGCAGCTCGAGAAGCTGGCGGACCGTGAGCCGGGAGCCGTAGCAGAACGGCTCGCCGTTCATCACGAGCGGGTCCTCCTGGACCCACTTGACGGTCATCGGCTCAGGCGCCCTTGTAGATGAACTCGAGGATCTTGTTGCGCTTCCGGGCGTCGCCCGCGATCCGGCGATGCCAGCGGAACACCTCGATCGCCGCGTCGAGTGCCGCATTCGCGGGCACCTGCTCGGCAGGTCCGAGCACCGACCGCACGGACGCCCGGTAGCCCTCCGCGAGGCGGACGAGGTCGTCCATGGAGATCCGGCGGCGGCGGTTGGGCGGCACGATGTGCTCGGCGAAGGTCCGCATCGGCGTCGGGTCGGCCGCCGCGACGCACAGGGCGAGACGGTCGGTCCAGATCTCCGTGTCGCGCAGGAGATAGCGGAGACGCGTCTCGCCGAGGCGCTCCTTCATCGTCGGGTCGTCGGTGACGGCCGTCTCGAGCGCGCGCAGCCCGATAGTCGCGGTCGACGCACGCATCCGGGCGGCAGCCCTTGGGAAGCCGGCGGTCTCGTCGAGGGGCGGCAGGCCCAGGCTCGGGTGGCTCACGGGCGGAGTCTACTGGCTCGGTCTACTCGCTCGCGGCTACGCTTTGGGGGATGGAGCCTGACGAGGACGGCCTGCACGAGGCGGCGAGCCGACGGGTGCCCGGCGAGACCGTCCCACCCGCAACCCGCAGGACGCTCGACCGCCCTCCATCCGAGCGCTACGGAGGGGACACGGCACCGCCCGAGCCGAGCGGGTCGTGGGCGCATGCCGTCGTCGCGGCGGTCGTCCCGGCCCTGGCCGGTGTGGCGCTCCTCGTCGTTCTCGCCTCGCCGCTCGCGATGTCGGAGCCGCTCGTCCTCGTCGCGCTGGCCGTCGGCGTGGCCGCCGGTCGCGGTGCGCGGTGGGGCGGCGGGACCGTGGTGCCGGCGGCGCGGCGTCGGGCGATCGCGTCGATCGTCGTGCTGGTCGTCCTCGCTGGCGCGCAGGTCGTGATCTGGCGCCTCGCGATCGGCGAGGGTGGCGTGCTCCCGCTCGTCGACTACCTGCTC
>VBHW01000168.1 GCA_005881055.1 Chloroflexota bacterium | reverse complement strand
GGTGCGCTCGTCGTCCGTCGCCGGCGGCACCTGGCGGAGACGTTCCACCGCTCACCCGAGTACTACCGCGGCAGCCACGGCGACGGGGCCGACGCCGCGGCACCCGGACAGACGGAATCCGACGAGCCCCTGAACTTCTACCAGCACGGGATGGAGGGGACGCGACGCTGGCGTGCCCTGAAGCTGTGGCTGAGCTGGAAGCACGTCGGCACGAGCGGGTTCGCGCGCCTCGTCGAAGACAACGTCCGGGTCGCGAAGCACCTCGCACACCGGGTCGCGACGAGCGACGACTTCGACACAGCCCCGGCCGAGCCGCCCCTCTCGGTGGTCTGCTTCCGCCACCTGCCCGCCGGCCGCGAGGCGACCCGGGGCCTCGACGAGGCACGGCTTGCCGAGCTCGATGCCCACCAGGATCGACTCCAGCGGGCGCTCGAGGAGTCGGGCGACGGATGGATCTCGACGACGGTCCTGCGCGGCCGGACGTACCTCCGCGCCGGCGTCCTCAACTACCTGACGACCGAATCCGACGTCGACGGGCTGCTGGCGACCCTGCGTCGTCTGGCGGGCAGCCGGGCTCGCTGAACCTCAGGCGCGGCCGCGGGCTGCGAGGCGGTCCTTGAGGCGGTACCACTCGCCGACGGCCGGGAGGAACCACGCCCGGCCCTCGTAGGGTGCCGGCACGAGCGGGAAGCGCAGCCGCGCGAGCACCGGTGGGTCGCCGCCGCCGAGCCAGCCCGCGATCTTCGCCCCGAGGTGCGTCATGAGGGCGACGCCCGTGCCGCAGCAACCCATCGCGTAGGTCACCCCGCCGGTTCGTCCGACGTGGGGCATCCGGTCGAACGTGAAGCCGAGCCTCCCGCCCCACGCGAACTCGATGCGCGCGTCCCGGAGCTGGGGATGGACCTCGGCGAGCCCACGGTGGAGGATCCGCGCCGTCTGGTCGACCGACGTCGGGATGAAGCTCGCCCTCCCCCCGAAGACCATCCGACGGTCGGCGGTCAGTCGCCAGTAGTAGAGGAAGTTCTTCGTGTCGAAGAAGACCCGGCCCTTCGGCGAGAGCTCGTGGACGAGGCCCTCCGAGAGCGGCTCGGTCGCGATGATGTAGCTCCCGATCGGGATAAGGCGCCGGCGGAGAGCCGGCACGAGGCCGTCCGTGTAGCCGTTCGTGCCGACGACGACGTCCCGGGCGCGGATCGAGCCGCGATCGGTCACCATCACCATGCGACCGCCCGGCTCGCGGCGCACCGAGCGCGCCCGCACCCCCTCGTGGAGGTCCGCCCCGGCGCGTACGGCGGCGTTCGCGAGGCCCGCGAAGTACTTCGCCGGATGCAGCCCCCCGCTCTCCTCGTACGCGAGGGCGCCGAAGTACGCGTCGCTGCCGATCTCCTCGCGCAGTCGTGCCCGCGGGACGATCGACGCGGCGATCCCGGCGGCCGCGAGGCTCCGCTGCGTCTCCTCGAGCTCCCCGAGGTGGCCGGGCGCATAGGCGAGCTCGAGGTGCCCGCGCTCCACGAGCTCGGCGTCGATCCCCTCCTCGCGGATGAGGCCGACGAGGTAGCGATAGCCGTCGAGCGACTCTCGATAGAGCTCGCCGCCCAGCCCGGCGCCGTAGCGGTGAAGCAGCTCCGCGTGGCTCCACTTGAAGCCCGGGTGGACGATCCCGCCGTTGCGGGTCGAGGCGCCGTAGCCGAGCTCGTTCGCCTCGAGGACGGAGACCCTGGCACCCCCGCGGGCAAGGGCGCGGGCGGCGCTCAGCCCGGTGTAGCCACCGCCGACCACGACGACGTCCGTCTCGTCCGGGAGCTCCCGATCGCGGAACGAGGGCAGCTCGGGCATCTGCGTGCGCCACAGGACCTCGGCCCGGTAATCGGCGAGTGGGTGGGCGCTCGGTGGCATGGGCGCAGCGTAGACGACGGGTGATCGGCCGAGCCGGGCGGGCCCGTCAGGCGAGCGACGGGTCCCTGTAGGCGAGCCGGCCCGCGGCCAGCGTGAGGAGCACGCGCCCGGGCAGCGAACGGCCGATGAGCGGCGAGTTCTTGCCGCGCGACGCCAGCGACGAGGCCGCGACCTCCCACTCGTCGGAGCGGTCGAGGACGACGAGGTCCGCGGGCGCTCCCTCGATGAGGCCGGGGCGATGGACAAGCCGGTCCCCGAGCACGCTCGCCGGGCCGGCGGTGAGCGCGGCGATGGCTCGCGTCAACGGCAAACGCCCCGCGTCGACCGCCGTGAGGATCAGCCCGAGAGCCGTCTCGATCCCGCTCATCCCGTTGGCGGCGAGGCCGAACTCGACGGCTTTCGCCACGACCGAGTGGGGAGCGTGATCAGTGGCGACGGCGTCCGCCGTTCCGTCGGCGAGTGCCGCCAAGCACGCGGCGGCGTCGTCTGCCGACCGCAGCGGCGGGTTCACGCGCAGCGAAGGATCGTACGGCTCCGCGACGAGGGCGCCGTCGGCCCACGGGTCCCGAGCCCTCCCGGATCCGTCAAGAGCCTCCCATGCCCAGCGCCGGGCACCCGCCAGCCATTCGTCGGTGAGCGCGAGGTGATGCGGAGTGACGTCGCAGGTGACCGGGAGGCCACGCGCCCTCGCGGCACGGACGAGGTCCAGCGATGCCGCCGGAGAGAGGTGGGTGAGATGGAGCCTCGCCCCGGGGGAGTCCGCGATGACGTCGGCGAGGATCGCGAGATCGCGCGCGACGGCCGTCGCCTCGGCCGCCCGCGGCCAGCCATGGAGGCCGAGGACGGTCGCGACGATCCCCTCGGAGGCCTCCGCGCCGTGGGTCTGCTCGAGGTCCTCGGGATGATCGATGACGGGCAGCCCGGCCATCCCTGCGTACAGGAGCGCGCTGCGGAAGAGGGCGCCCCCGCGGACCGGCGAGCCGTCGTCCGAGAACCCGGCCGCGCCCGCGTCGGCCATCTCGCCGATCGGCGCCAGGGCCTCTCCCGCTCGTCCGACGGTCACCGCGCCGTACGGCAGCAGGCGGACCGGTGACCCGCTCGCCTCCGCGGCGCCACGCAGGCGCGCGAGCACGGCCGGGTCGTCGGCGGGCGGCGTCGTGTTGGCCATCGCGCAGACCGTGGTGAACCCGCCGTGGGCGGCCGCGGCCAGCCCGGAAGCGATCGTCTCGGCGTCCTCGTCGCCGGGCTCGCGCAGATGGGCATGGAGGTCGACGAACCCGGGCGCGACGATGACCCCCCGGTCGTCAGCTCCGAGTCGTCGAGCCAGGTGACGGCCTCGAGGATCCCGTCGGTGACGACGATCTCGCCGGGCCCGGCGCGACCGGCGACCGGATCGACGAGCCACGCACGGCTGATCTCGAGGTCCGCGACCGTCGCGCCGATCTTGCGGCCCGTCTCCGCTCCGCGAGCGAGGATGGTCACGGTCGGGCGAGGATCGTCATGCTCGGACGATCTCAGCCACCGGGCGCCTCGACCGGGATCGCCGGCACCTCGGCGGTCGGGCCGGCGAGGAGGTAGAGGAGCGCCATCCGGATCGCGACGCCGTTCGTGACCTGGTCCGTCACGACCGAGTGCGGTCCCGCCGCGACGTCCGGGGCGATCTCCACGCCCTC
>VBHW01000163.1 GCA_005881055.1 Chloroflexota bacterium | reverse complement strand
CTGCTGGGCGATGGCCTTGCCGGTGGTCGGGTCGTTGAACGCCTTCGTGATGTCGGTCGAGACGTACTGCTCGAGAACCTTGATATTCGGGTCGACCGAGTGGGCGCCGTTCTCGTAGCCCTTGATGTAGGCGACGACCGGGGGCACCGTATTGATGCCGCCGACGGCGCCGATGACCTTGGACTTCGTCAGCGTGCCGGCGACGATCCCGACGAGGTAACCGGCCTGCTGCTCCTTGAAGATGATGCCCTGGTAGTTCGCGGGCGGGGCGCCGGCGCACGTCTTGTCGTTGGCGTCCTTGGGCACGCAGATGAACTGGTCGACGCCGATGAACTTGACGGTCGGGTTGGCAGTGGCCGCCTTGAGGGTCGCGTCACCGAGGGCGAAGCCGACCGTCACGATGACGTCGTACTTCTGGTCGACGAAGGACTGGATGTTCGGCCCGTAGTCGGCCGGCGTCTTCGTCACGATGTTCTGGGGGGCTGGGCTGCCCGTCTGCGAGGCGCCGTCCTGGGTGCCCTTCCATGACGCCTCGTTGAACGACTTGTCGTCCAGGGTCCCGACGTCGGTGACCATGCCGATCTTCAGCGTCTTCCCGCCGCCCGCACCGGGGCTGGCCGGGGACGAACACGCCGAGACGACGATGGCGAGCCCCGCCATGAGGGCGAGCGCCAATGAGCGGGTGCGCATGTTTCCTCCTCCAACGGCGTCGATGCCGGAGCGTCCCCTCGGACGAGCTGTCCACGGATCGCCAGCGGTTCGACGATCGGCTCGACGATCGGCCACCCATGCGGGAGCGGCCATTGGCGCGCATCCTAGCGGTGGCGCCATCGCCCGGCAACCCGGCATGCGCGGTCGCGTCGGTGCCGATGGCTGCAGGCGCAGTCTATCCCGTCCGATGCCGGGCGGTGACGGGTTCGAGCGGTAGTCGACACGACAGGGAATCGACGTCGTCCGCGGAGGTACGTCAGCGATGCGGAGCGAACCGGTCCGCTATGTCGCGCTCGGTGACTCGTACACGATCGGGACGTCCGTCGCGGCGTCGGAGCGGTGGCCGATCCAGCTCGTCGAGCGGCTTGGCGGGGCAGGCCGACCGCTCCAGCTCGCGGCGAATCTCGCGGTCAACGGCTTCACGTCGGGCGACGTCCTGGCGGTCGAGGTGCCCCGCCTGGTCGACCTGCGCACCGGGTTCGTGACCTTGCTCGTCGGCGTGAACGACGTCGTCCAAGGCGTGCCCGAGGCGACCTACCGTGCCAACCTCGAGCTCATCCTCGACGCCCTCGAGCGGTCCCTGCCGATCGGTCGCATCGTGACGGTCACGACGCCGGACTACACGGTGACGCCGGCGGGTGCGGACTACGGCGAACCGGACGCCCGGCGCGCCGGGATCGTGCGGCTGAATGCCATCCTCGAGGAGACCGCGAGGGGGCGTGGAGTCGCGCTCGTCGACATCTTCGACGTCTCGACGCGCGCGGCCTCGGAGCGGTCGCTCGTCGCCGACGACGGCCTCCATCCATCGGGCGCGCAGTACGCCCTGTGGGTCGATCGGATCGCGCCGGTCGTCGAACGACTGCTCGCGGTCCGCCCTTAGTGGCCGGCGCGCAACTCCCGCAGGCGCTCGTCGCCGATCCCGGTGCGCGACCTCGTGCCGCACGACTTCGGCTACGCCGCGGGCGAGGGCAGCGGGGTCGCGGTAGGCGCGGCCGAGCGGCCCGCGGTAGATCGTGATCTTGCTCGGCACGGGCACGCCGTCGGCGCCCCATGCCGTCCGCGGCACGCCCTGATAGAGGCCGAACAGACCGCGCGCGCCCACAGACGCCAGCTCCTCGGGCGACGGCTCGTCCTCGACGATGACGGCGACCGAGCCGAGCCGCTCGCGGAACTCCGCGGGGAGCGCGTCGAGGGCGGCCAGGACCATATCAGCGAAGGCATCGTCGCCGGGCGGCCACGATGGATCCGGTCGCGTCGTCACGCCCGTCAGCGTTGGCCCATCGTCGTCGAACTAGTCGACCATCTGCGATGCGGTCAGAACCGCCAGTCCGAAGATGGCGTAGACGACGGCGACGACGCTCGCGATCGCCGTCGTCTCAGGTGACAGGTTTGGGATCCGGAACACCAACACGAGCGCGAGGATCGCCCCGAGGATCACGATCAGCCCCGTGCAGCCCAGGCTCCAGCGTCCTGGCGCGAGGAGGACCTTCAGGCCGATCAGGATCCACGCGATGTCGACGATGAGCTGGACACCGATCGCCGGTCCGCCGGAAGCGCCGGTCAGGGCCGGCGTTGGCTGGCCGAAGACGCCCCCTGTCTGCATGACCATGACCAGGGCGATCACGCCGAGGACACCCGGGATCAGCCACGACAGCGCTGCGAGGATGGTCACGAGGCCCATCAGGCCAGGCCGCCTCCTCCTGCGAACGGGCGGTGGCGGAGCGGGTTCGAGGTTCTGTTGGCCGAACTGCGTTCCCGCGTACTTCTCGGAGTACGACCGGGCCTGGTTGTCCTGGGTCGCTGGTGGAACAGGGGTGCTGGGTTGGCTTGTCGTCCAACCGTCGGCTGGCCGGACCCCGACATTCGCCCAACCCCGTACCTCCGAGGCCCCCTGTGTGGTGTCCCCGACTGGCGATCCGCAGCTCGGGCACCATCGCGCGCCGGCCGGGAGCGGTGCGCTGCACGCCTGACAGGACGCTGCAGACTCGTTCATCGCTCTCAAGACCCCCAGTGACGGATCGATCGGCGTCGCGATGGGACGGTCGCACAGCAGTCTATCGCGCCGCCCACGCCGCCAGCCGCCGGCACACCACGGCCGGTACCATTGACCCCTGTGAGCCTGGCGCCCAACGACTTCGTCCACCTGCACGCCCACTCGGAGTTCAGCCTCCTCGACGGGCTCGGACGAGTGAACGAGATCGTCGACGCGGCGGCCGGGCACGGCATGGATGCCATCGCCCTGACCGACCACGGCGCGCTCTACGGCGCCGTCGCGTTCTACCAGGCAGCGACCGCCAAGGGCGTGAAGCCGATCATCGGCGTCGAGACGTACGTTGCCCGCCGGACGATGACCGACAAGGAGGGCAAGGCCGACGCCCAGCCCTACCACCTCATCCTCCTCGCGAAGGACCTGACGGGCTACAGGAACCTATGCCGCCTGGTCACGGACGCCCACCTCGACGGCTACTACTACAAGCCCCGGATCGATCGCGAGCACCTCGCGCGCCACAGCGGTGGCCTCATCGGGCTATCGGCGTGCCTGAACGGGGAGGTCGCCCGCGCGCTCGAGACGGACGACTGGGACACGGCCCGCCGGATCACCGGCGAGTACGCCGACATCCTTGGCGGCGACTTCTTCCTCGAGCTGCAGGACCACGGCCTGCCCGAGCAGCGCCGGCTCAACGAGCGCCTCGTCCGGCTCTCGACCGAGACCGGACAGCCGCTCGTCGTGACGAATGACCTCCACTACGTCCACGAGCGCCAGACCGACGCCCATGACGTGCTCCTCTGCGTGGGCACGGGCAACAACCTCGATACGCCGGGCCGGCTGAAGTTCGAGACGAACGACTTCTGGGTGAAGTCAGCCGCCCAGATGGACGCCCTCTTCCCCGATCAACGAGAGGCCCTCCTGGCGACGCGGCGGATCGCCGAGATGACCGACCTCCAGCTGCCGCTCGGGCAGCTGCGGATCCCGCACTTCCCGGTTCCCGACGGCGAGACCGTCGAGAGCTGGCTGCGCGCCGAATGCCTGCGCGGGCTGGAGCGCCGCTACGGCACGGTCACGACCGCGCTCCAGGAGCGCCTCGACTACGAGCTCGACGTCATCATCCGGATGGGCTATGCGGGCTACTTCCTCATCGTCGCGGACTTCATCCGCTTCGCCCGCGAGCAGGGCATCCAGACGACGTGTCGGGGAAGCGCGCCCGGCTCACTCGTGACGTACACCCTCGGCATCACCCCCGTCGACCCGATCCACTACCAGCTGCCGTTCGAGCGGTTCCTCAACCCGGACAGGGTGACGATGCCGGACATCGACGTCGACTTCGAGGACGGCCGGCGCGACGAGGTCATCGCCTACGTCACGCACAAGTACGGCCAGGACCACGTCGCCCAGATCATCACGTTCGGGACGATGCTCGCGCGGGCCGCGATCCGAGACGTCGGGCGCGTGCTCGGGATGAGCTATGGCGAGGTCGATCGCATCGCCAAGGCCGTCCCGAACCAGCTCGGGATCAGGCTCGACGAGGCGCTCGTCGTGGCGCCGACGTTCCGCGACATGGTCGACGGCGACGCCTCGATCCGTCGCCTCGTCGACCTCGCCCGCCAGCTCGAGGGCGTCGCGCGCAACGCCTCCACGCACGCAGCGGGGGTCGTCATCAGCCGCGAGCCGCTCACCGAGCTCATGCCGCTCCAGAAGGCGACGAACTCGGACGGGCTCATGACCCAGTACGAGATGCACGGGGTCGAGGCCCTCGGCCTGCTGAAGTTCGACTTCCTCGGCCTCTCCAACCTCACGATCCTCCGCCACGCCGTCGACATGATCAAGACGGACCGCGGCGAGGACGTGGACCTCGACCGGATCCCGCTCGACGACGCACGGACGTTCGAGCTCCTCGCGTCGGGCGAGACGACCGGCGTGTTCCAGCTCGAGTCGGCGGGCATGCGCCGGTACATCCGCGAGCTCAGGCCGACCTCCGTGTACGACCTCGCGGCGATGGTCGCGCTCTACCGGCCCGGCCCGATGGACAACATCCCCGCGTACATCCGGCGGAAGCACGGCCAGGAGGCGGTGACGTACCTCCACCCGCTCCTCGAGCCGTACCTCGACAAGACGTACGGGATCTTCGTGTACCAGGAGGACATCATGGCCGCCGCGATCGCGCTCGGCGGCTTCACCGGGCCCGAGGCGGACACGCTCGGCTACGCGATCCGCAAGAAGAAGTCCTCGGTCCTCCGGGCGCAGCGCGAGAAGTTCGTCCGCCAGGCCGCGGAGCGCGGCGTCCGGCCCGAGACGATCGACGCGGTGTTCAAGGCGTTCGAGCCGTTCGAGCGCTACGGCTTCA
>VBHW01000162.1:4936-5335 GCA_005881055.1 Chloroflexota bacterium | reverse complement strand
GGGGGTTCGTCACGCGGATCGGCGTCCCCTCGGCGGGCCCCTCCCCTTCGGGCGGCGGGCCCGCGTCGCCCGGCCAGCGCAGCCGCTTGGCGCGGTCCGGCGCGACGAGCGCGTACGTGACGACCTCGTGCAGTCCGACGCCGACGCAGATGTCCCGGACCTCGTCGCGGACGTGGAGGGGATCCGGTCGGTATGGCGGCATCGGCTCGTGCGGCAGCGACGCCGGAACCGTCTCGTAGCCGGCGACCCGGGCAACCTCCTCGGCGACGTCCGCCTCGATCGCGAGGTCGCGGCGCCAGGTGGGAACGATCGCCACGAGGGCCTCGTCGCCGTCGGGGGGCACCTCGAGCGGCTGGGCGCCGGCGGCGACCCGAACTCGCACGTCTGCCTGCGGTCGTT
>VBHW01000162.1:0-4869 GCA_005881055.1 Chloroflexota bacterium | reverse complement strand
GGGCTCGGTCGGCGCCGTGTCGACGGCGCCCGGCGCGACGCTGCCCCCGGACCAGTCGGCGATGAGCCGCGCCACCCGGTCGGCACCGATCCGGGCGAGCCGGAACTCCTGTCCCTTCTCGAAACGGAGGCTCGCCTCGGAGCGCAACCCGTAGCGGTGCCCCGTCCGACGGATCGAGACCGGGTCGAAGATCGCCGACTCGATGACGACGTCGCGCGTCGCGTCGCTCACCTCGCTCGCCTCGCCGCCGATGATCCCGGCGATCGCCAGGATCCCGGCCGGGTCGGCGATGACGAGGGCCTCGGGGTCGAGCTCGCGGTCGACGTGATCGAGCGTGACGAGCCGTTCGCCCTGCTTCGCGAGGCGGACGATGATCCGTCCCTCGTGGACCGCCGCGGCATCGAACGCGTGGGTGGGCTTGCCGAGCTCGAGCATGACGGTGTTGCTCGCGTCGACGACGTTGCTCACCGGGCGCATGCCGGCCGCCAGGAGGCGCATCTGGACGCGGTCCGGCGCCGGACGAGCGGTGACGCCCCGGACGCCGCGCGCGACGAACCGTGTGCAGAGCGACGGCTCGCGGACTATGTCGACATCGAGCTCACCGGCCGGCCGCCCTCGGATACGGCGGTCTCCGGCCAGCGGACCGGGGCGCCGGTGACGGCCGAGACCTCCCGCGCCAGGCCGACGAGGCAGAGGGCGTCTCCCCGGTTCGGCTTGACGTCGACGTCGAGGACGGTGTCGCCGAAGAGGTCGCCGAGTGCTCGCCCGATCGGGGCATCGGGCTCGAGGATGAGGATGCCCTCGGCATCGGTCGTCAGGCGCAGCTCGTCGCCGGTCGCCCCACAGACGATCGACAGTGGCTCACCGTCGCCGACGCGCACGGTCGTGAGCGACAGGCGGTCCGCACGCGGATGGGGCTCGACGGTCAGGAGCTCGCCGACGACGACGTCCTGCCAGTCGGCGCCCCAACGCTCGATGCCCTGGACCTCCATGCCCAGCCGCGTGAGCCGGTCGGCAAGCTGCTCGGGCGTGAGGTCGATGTCGACGTAGTCGGCTAACCAGGAAAGCGGCACTCTCATGAGCAGGCAACCTCATCGCAGGGTTGCCGCCCGCCCACCGAAGTCGGATGCGAAGCTCCTGCGAGCCATCCGCCTGAGGTTGGGACGCGCATCAGAACTGCTCCAGGAAGCGGAGGTCGTCCTCGAGGTAGTAGCGCAGGTCGTTTACCGCGTGGCGCAGGTTGCTGATCCGCTCGACGCCCATGCCGAACGCGAAGCCCTGGTAGCGCTCGGGATCGAGGCCGCCCGACTGGAGCACCACGGGGTGGACCATGCCGGCGCCGAGGATCGTCATCCAGCCCGTCCGCGAGCAGGCGGGGCAGCCGACGCCGCCGCAGACGACGCACTCGACGTCGAAGGCGACTGACGGCTCCGTGAACGGGTAGTAGCCCGGCCGGAACCGCGTGCGCTTGTCGCGCCCGAACATCGCCGCCGCGAACTGGTCGAGGAGCCCGCGCAGGTCGCCCAGCGTCGTCCCCTCGTCGATCATCAGGCCCTCGACCTGGAAGAACTCGGTCTGGTGGCTCGCGTCGATCGCCTCGTACCGGAAGCAGCGGCCGGGGAGCAACGCCCGGATCGGCGGCCGCTCGGCGTGCATGACCCGGATCTGGCCCGGCGACGTGTGGGTGCGCAGGAGGTAGCCCTCGATGTCGACGTACAGCGTGTCCCACAGGTCGCGCGCCGGATGGTCAGGCGGGATGTTGAGGAGCTGGAAGTTGGTCAGGTCGTCCTCGACCTCCGGTCCCTCGTAGTCGACGAATCCGAACTGGCCGAAGATCCGGCTGATCTCCCGTGCCGTCTCGACGATCGGATGGCGGGATCCGCGCGGGGGGCGCCTGCCCGGCGTCGTGACGTCGACCGCCTCGGAACCGAGGCGCGACTCGAGGGCCGCCGTCCCGAGAATGGCCCTCCGCTCGACCAGTGCGGCCTCGATCGCCGAGCGCACCGCGTTGACGACCGCACCGACCTGCGGCCGATCCTCAGGCGGCAGTGCGCCGATACCCCGAAGGACGACAGTGAGCTCGCCCTTCTTGCCGAGATAGGCGACGTCGAGCGCGTCGAGGGCCGCAAGGTCAGGCGCGGCGGCGAAGTCGGCCAGCGCGCGCTCGCGCAGCCGCTCGAGATCGCGACGCAGCTCCTGGAGTTCCACGCTCACCCTCTCCGCGTTCGGCGCCGAACGCACGCGCCGAACGCGTCAGCCGCAGAACGCGTCAGGCTCCCTTGGCGACCTCGACGATCCGTCCGAACGTGCCGGCGTCGCGCACGGCCAGGTCCGCGAGGATCTTCCGGTCGAGCTCCACGTCCGCGCGATGCAGCCCCTCGATGAGGCGTCCGTACGTGATGCCGTTCAGGCGAGCCGCCGCGTTGATCCGGACGATCCACAGCTGGCGGAGCTGGCGCTTCCGCTGCTTCCGGTCGCGCGTCGCGTACGCCATCGCGTGGAGGAGTGCCTCGCGCGCCGGCTTGACCAGGCGCGAGCGCGTGCCGCGGCGGCCCTCAGCGTCCTGCAGGAGGCGCTTGTGGCGCTGGTGGGCGGTGACGCCCCGCTTCACTCGTGGCATGGCGTGCGGTCAGCTCCTAGAGGTACGGGAGCAAGCGGCGGACTTGCTCGGCATGCTCGGGGCCCACGATCGACGACCCCGCGTAGCGCCGCGTGCGACGGGACGACTTGATCTCGAGGTGGTGGCCGCGCCACGCGCGCACCCGATAGACCTTCCCGCTGCCGGTGACGCCGAGGCGCTTCTGGGCCGCTTTGTGGCTCTTCATCTTCGGCACTGCGGGCTCACTCTCCTGTCGATGCCGGTGCCGGCCCCTCGGCCGGTGTGGCTGCCTTCGATCGTGCGCGGGGCTTGGGTGCGGAAGCGGCTGTCGAGGTGCTGGAGCGCGTTGGCTGGGGCGCCGGGGTCGGGGCTCCGGCCGCGGTGTCCTGCCCGTTCGGTTGAGCCGGCCGAGGTGCCTCGACGGCCGGTGCTGCCTCGACGGCCGGTGCGGCCTCGACGGCCGGTGCCACCTCGACGGGCGGTACCGGCGCCCCGGTGGCCTGCGCCGGGGGCTGCGCGGCCTCAGTCGGTGCCTCAGATGCCTCGACAGGTGCCTGCCCTGGCTCGACCGGTGCCGCCGTAGCGGCCTGTGCCGGCTCCGCGGGGACCTCCGATTGCGCTCCCGGCGCTGCGGGGGCTGCATCCCTCGCCGCCGGATGAGCCGCCTCGTGGACCTTCGGTCGATGCGTCGACGCGACCGTCACGTGCATCGACTTGCCCTCGAGGAGTGGCATCCGCTCGACCGCGCCGTGGTCCTTGATGCGCTCCGTGAACCGTTCGAGCAACGCCCGCCCGATCTCCGGGTGGGTGAGCTCACGGCCCCGGAACTGCACCGCGACCTTGATGCGGTCGCCGTCCTCGAGGAACTCGATCGCCCGACGGACCTTCGTGTCGAAGTCGCCCCCGCCGATCTTCGGCTTCAGGCGGACCTCCTTGAAGGTCACCGAGCGCTGCTTTCGCTTCGCCTCTTTCTCGCGCTTGGTCAACTCGTATTTGTACTGGCCGAAATCGAGGAATCGCGCCACCGGAGGGGAGGCCATCGGTGCGACCTCGACGAGGTCGTACCCTCGTTCCTGCGCCATCGCGAGCGCGCTCGGCGTGGGCATGATGCCCAGCTGGGCTCCCTCTTCGTCGACGACCCTGACCTGTGGGATCCGGATCATCTGGTTAACGCGCAGGTCTCGACTGATGGTCAAACCCCTTCGTGCTGGCTCGTCGCGCGGGCGATTCGCGCGCGCGAACGGCGACCCCGGGCGCGGCCGCCCGCGGAGGATAGCACAGGGGTTCTGAGAGCGGCAATCGAGGTCCAGAGCCGGTCGAAAGGCTGTTCCTCGGCTCCGGGAAAAGGGGCGTCCGGGACGCGTGTCATTGGCGATTCGCGATCAGATATCAGGCAGGATGCTGGTGGGTCAGAAGTCGCCGCACCGCGCGCTTGGCATCAGGGCGAATCATGCACGGATCCGATCCCCATGTCCTCGGCCGATGCCCAGGCGGGCATCAAGACTGCGCCAAGTAGCACGGTGGCTGCTAACTGGTACTACCGCGCGGCTTGCACCCGATGGGCGCCCGAGTGGCGCGTCGCCTGTGACATGCCGGGTCGTCGAGCGTCATCCCCGGCGAAGAGCGATCATGCGCCGTGAGGGCACGGCTCCCGTCTCGCCGTGGAGGGTCCCGAAATGACGCGCCGCCGCCTCGGAGTGGGCGCGATCCTGCTGGTCGTCGCGCTGGCCGTCGGATACCTGTATGCCGGCACCGTCATCTACGACAAGCTGTCCATCGCACACCCCGGCTGCAGCCAGGACGTCCGCACACAGACGCCGGCCGCCTTCACGCTCAAGAAGGAGGACCCGCGGCCGTATCTCATGCCGCATTACGAGGCTGTCACGATCCCGAGCCGCGACTCTGGCATCTCGCTGAGCAGCTGGTGGATCCCCGCCGACACGAGTACGGGCGCGCCGGCCGTCGTCATCGTCCACGGCCTCGACTCCTGCAAGCGCGCGAGCGACATCCTGCTGGCCGCCGGCATGCTCCACCGGCATGGGTTCTCGGTCCTGCTCTTCGACATGCGCAACCATGGCGACTCGACGATCCAGAACGGTCGTTACGCGGGCGGCACCAAGGAGTACAAGGACGCGCTCGGTGCATGGGACTGGGTCGTCGGCACGCGGGGCATCAAACCGGAACACGTCGGGATGATGGGCTTCTCGCTCGGCGCGGCGACCGCGCTGATCGCCTCCGGCGAGGAACCCCGCGTCGCCGCGACGTGGGAG
>VBHW01000177.1 GCA_005881055.1 Chloroflexota bacterium | reverse complement strand
TCCGAGGTGGACGTCGGGCCATGGATGGCACACGCCGCCGGACGGTGTCTCGACGCAGTCCGAGGGGAGCGCCCCGGGGCCGATGAACAGCAGCGGCCGGTTGCCGCTCGGGTTGATCGATCCGGGGCGCGTCTGCCAGCCGGCGGGGATGTCGAACCGGGCACCGGCCGTCGCGACGAGCTGCAGCGGCACCGACGACATCGTCGACCGGGCCGTCGAAGACGGAAGGGTCGAGGAGGGGTCCGCATGCGCCGAGCAGCCGGCCAGGAGGAAGAGGGCGCAAAACAACCAGGCTCGACGGTTCATGACGATGGAGCTCCTCGCGCGGATGCCGGACGCGCCCACGAGCCAGCGCCGGCGAGGAGGGGTGGTGGGCGATACTGGATTCGAACCAGTGACCTCGCGGATGTGAACCGCGCGCTCTAACCGACTGAGCCAATCGCCCACGGCCGCGGCCCGGTCGAATGGGACCGGGAGGGCCGGGCCATCATACCGCGAGCTCGGGCCAGCGAGCGAGGACCTCGTCGCGCTCCATACCGTCCACGACGACGAGCTTCTGGCGGCCCGCGGCGCCCGCGACGAGCCGCACGGACGAGCGCGACACCCCGAGCTCCGCAGCCAGCAGGCGAAGCAGCGCCTGGTTCGCGGCGCCTTCGATGGCAGGCGCCGAGACAACCGCCCGGAGCACTCCGTCGACGACGCCCTCGATGCGATCGGCGCCGCCGCGCGGCGTCAGCCGGACGGCGAACCGGACCTCGGCCGGGCTCATGGCACGCGCGAAGACGGACGGCACGCGCCAGCGGCACGGCTGGGGTCGGGGAGGCTGCTGGTGGGTTCGCAAGCGAACGTCAGCACGCGTCGAGTCTACCAGCCGGCCGCGAGGGTTCCGCCCGGACACCTTGGTCGCGTGCGTCAGCGGCACGTCAATCGGCGCCCATGGCGACGACGTCAGTGGCGCTCGCCGAACAGGGCGCGGCCGATCCGGACGACCGTCGCGCCCTCCTCGACGGCGACCGGATAGTCGTCGGTCATCCCCATCGAGAGGCCTCCGCCGAGACCTGGGTGGTCGTCGCGCAGCCGTGCCGACAGCTCGCGGAGTGCCCGGAACGTCGGCCGTGCCTCCTCGGCGTTCGCGACGAGCCGGCCGATCGTCATGAGCCCCGCGATGCGCAGCCCGGTCAGGCCGAGCAGCTCGGGCAGCGACGCCTCGAGCGCAGCCGGGTCGAAACCCGCCTTCGCCGGGTCGGCGTCGACGTTGACCTGGAGGTAGACCTCGAGCCGGTGCTCGAGCCGGGGCCCGGGCCGGATCTCGCGGGCGAGGCCGTCGACGCGTCGCGCGATCGCCGGCGAGTCGATCGACTCGATCGCCTCGAAGAGCTCCACCGCACGACGGGCCTTGTTCGACTGGAGCGGGCCGACGAGGTGCCAGCGCCCGCCCGGCACGAGCGGGATCTTCGCCGCCGCCTCCTGAACGCGGTTCTCCCCGAGCAGGTCGAGCCCGACGGCGACCGCGTCGCGCACGCGCTCCGCGGGGACGGTCTTCGTTACCGCGACGAGCTGGACTTCGTCCGGACGGCGACCGGCCCGCGCACAGGCGGCCTCGATCCGCTCGAGGACGGCCTCTCCGCCCGACGTCTACTTCCGGCGGAGGAAGCTCGGGATCTCCAGGTCGTCGGCGTCGAAGGCGGCACGGCGCGGCGCCGGCACCGCCTCCCCGACGGTCCGCTCCGGACGGATCGGCACCGCGACCGCGGCCCGCTCGTCCGTCCGGCCGCGGTCCTCGTCGGAGTCCTGGGCCGAGGCGACGCGCTGGCGCTCGAGCTCCTCGATGAAGTCGCGCTCGCGGCCCGCGCGGATCGATCCACCGCCCTCGGTTCCGTGCGCCGCCCCAACGACCTCGTGCCGCGTGGGCGTGCGGCGACGGTTCGCGTCGAAGCCGGTCGCGATGACGGTGATCTGGACCTCGTCACCGAGCCGCTCGTTGAAGCTCGCCCCGAAGATGATGTTGGCCTCCGGGTCGGCCGCCGCCTTGATCTCCTCGGCGGCCTCCGTCACCTCCCACAGGCTCAGGTTCGACGAGCCGGTGATGTTGAAGAGGATCCCCTGGGCGCCGTTGATGTTCACCTCGAGGAGCGGGCTGGCGATCGCCTGGCGGGCGGCCTCGAGCGCGCGGTTCTCGCCGCTCGCCCGGCCGATGCCCATGAGCGCGGAGCCGGCGTCGCGCATGATCGCGCGGACGTCCGCGAAGTCGAGGTTGATGAGCCCGGGCACCGTGATGATGTCGCTGATGCCCTGGACGCCCTGGCGGAGGACGTCGTCGACGACGCGGAACGCGTCGAGGATGCTCGTGTTCTTCTGGACGACGTCGCGCAGGCGGTCGTTCGGGATCGTGATGAGCGTGTCGACCTTCGCCTTGAGGTCCTCGGCCGACTTCTCCGCGACGAGCTTGCGACGCTGACCCTCGAAGCCGAACGGCTTCGTCACGACCCCGATCGTGAGCGCGCCGGCCTCCTTGGCGATCTCGGCGATGACGGGCGCCGCTCCGGACCCGGTGCCGCCACCGAGGCCCGCGGTGATGAAGACCATGTCCGACTCGACGAGCGCCTCGGAGATCTTGTCGGCGTCCTCCTCGGCGGCCCGCTGGCCGATCGAGGCGTCACCGCCGGCGCCGAGTCCCTTCGTGATCTTGTCGCCGATCCGGATCTTGTGCGGCGCGTCGCTCTGCAGGAGCGCCTGGGCGTCCGTGTTGCAGGCGATGAACTCGACGCCCATCATCTCGGCCCGGATCATCCGGTTGACCGCGTTGCTCCCACCCCCGCCGACCCCGATGACCCGGATGAGGGCGAAGTTCTCTGAGTCGGACCGCAGCGGCATCGCCAGTTCCTCCGGAGGCTTGTCCCGGTTCGTGGTTGCTGGTACAGGTGGCTCGGAGTGCAGGTGACGGCGACGGTTCCACGGACGCCCGTCGCGCGCTCCCTCGCATGGCGGCAGCGCGGGCACCGCGCCGTCGGGCGGCCGCGAGGTTCCCGCGGAGTATAGCGCCGGCTTGTCGGCGGCGGCAGTGGGCGTCCTGATCGACGGCCCGATCGGTGTGCGCCGGTGGTGCGTCCCGGAACCACCGGCGACATCGGCCCGCCGCCAGCCGCCGCTGCGCCTATCGCCGCCGTCGCGAGGTCAGCCTGCGGTGAAGCTCAGGTGGACGCGGCGCATCTCGTTGTCGGGGTTGGGGTCGAGGAGCGCGATCGATTGCCATGTGCCCAGCCCGAGCTCCCCGCCGACGACCGGGATCGTCACGGACGGCGCGACGAAGAGCGGCAGGACGTGGTCCGCCCCGTGTCCGCGGGAACCGTGGCGATGCGTCCAGCCGTCCCTCCGCGGAAGCAGGCGGTCGAGGGAGGCCATGAGGTCTTCCTCCGAACCGGAGCCGAGCTCCATGACCACGACCCCTGCTGTCGCATGCGGCACGAACACCGTGAGCAGCCCGTCGCCCTCACCGGCCACGAGCTCCGCGCAGGCAGGCGTCAGGTCGAACAGCCCGCGGCGCGACCCGGTCCGCACGGAGAGCTCGCGCGTCTTCATCGGTCCCGCTGCGACTCACGCGAGCAGGGAGGACGGACTACGGGAAGATGCTCCGGAGGGCGTCCCGGATCCGGCCGAGACCGCCGAGCGCCGGGGCCGACTCGTAGCGCACAGGCTCACCGGCCGCGAGCTCCCGGGCACCCCACAGGAGCAGCCCGATCGCCGTCGAGTACGCCGGGGTGAGCAACCCGTCGACGAGGCCGCCGATGCCGGCCGGCGCGGCGATGCGCACGGGCATCTGGAGCACCTCGCGCCCGAGCTCGGCGACGCCGCCGAGCTGTGCCGCGCCGCCCGTGAGGACGAGCCCGGCTGGGAGCATGCCGTGCCCGGACTCGCGCATCCGGTCGCGCGTGATCTCGAACGTCTCGCGCATGCGGGCCTCGATGATCTGGCAGACCTCGAGCCGGCTGATCTCGCGTCCGGCCTCCTCCCCGAGGACGGAGACGGTGATCTGCTCGTCGTCGGCGACCGTCCGGAGGTCGCACGAGCCGTGGCGAACCTTCAGCTCCTCGGCCGCCTGGAGGCTCGTCTTCAGCCCGATCGCCACGTCGTTCGTCACGTTGTTGCCACCGACGGGCAGCACCGACGTGTGGAGCGGGGAGCCGTCGGCGAACAGCGCGAGGTCGATCGTCCCGGCGCCGATGTCCGCGACCGCGACCCCGAGGTCGCGCTCGGTCTCCGACGCGACGGACTCGGACGAGGCGAGCGCCCCGGCGACGAGCTCGTCGATCTTCACGCCGCCGGCGACGACGCACTTCGTCAGGTTCTGGACCGCCGTGGCCGAGGCGGTGACGATGTGGACCTCGACGCCGAGCCGGAGCGCGCTCATCCCGAGGGGGTCCTTGACGCCCTCCTGGTCGTCGACGCTGAAGTCGCGCGGCAGGACGTGGAGCACCTCGCGGTTCGACGGGATCTGGATCGCCCGGGCAACCTCTGTCGCGCGGTTGACGTCCTCGCGGGTGACTTCGCGGTCATGGCCGCTCACGGCGACGGTCCCCGGCGAGTTCTGGCTCTCGACGTGCTGCCCGCCCACCGCGACGAATGCGCGGTCGATCTTCATGCCCGAGAGGCGCTCCGCCTGTTCGACGGCCTGGGCGATCGAGTGCACGGTCTGGTCGATGTTGACGACGACGCCCTTCTTCAGCCCGGTCGCCGGCATCGTCCCCTTGCCGATGATCGTCAGGCCGCCGTCGCGCCGAACCTCGCCGATGAGGGCACAGACCTTGCTCGTGCCCACGTCGATCCCGACGAGGATCGCTTCTCGTTCCACCGTTCGCTGTCGCCTCGCTCGCTCGACTGCTGGAAGTGCCGCTCTAGAGGAAGTGCCGCCGGATGAGCGCCACGTTGTTGAAGATGCGCGGTCCGAACGTGATGAGTGCCACGAGGTAGAGGTCCACCCCGAGGCGGTCGCCGATGAACGTCAGCATCACCGCCAGGACCGCGTTCGTGACGAAGCCGGTGATGAAGATTCGATTGTCATAGACCCCGTCGAGCTCGGCTCGGACCGCTCCAAGGACCGAATCGAGCGCAGCGACGATGGCGACGGCGCTGTATCGGGCGAACTCGAAACTGACGTTGACCTTGAGAACGAGGCCCAGCAGGACGCCGAGGACGAGGCCTGCCAGGGGGAGAAGCACGCGGGTTCGCCCTCGTTCCGGTCGTTTCGGCAAGGCTACAAGACGCGCTCCCGGCGCGGCAACCCGCGACGGCATCGGCCGAGGTGGGGCGAACAGTCCTCCGGGCCGGCGCGAGGCTGGGCGGGCCGCCGGTCACGGCTTGCGAGTCGTGTACGTGCCGTTCGTCGCGTCGGCGAGGAGGACCGTCGCGACCTTCGCCTCGCCGACCCGTCCGATGAGGCTGCGCAGGAGCCGCACCTGGGCCGGCACGAGATCCGGCGTGCGCAGCGTCGGTGTGTAGAACCCGAACGTCGCGCGTCGCGGTCCATCCGGCCGGGGCGCTCGACACGGTAAAACCACCCTCGTCATCGACCCCGATCGAGAGGCCGCTCGCGGCGCTGCCGACGTCGGCCGGCACGAGCGAGCCGAGCCGGGTCGCGGCGTCGAGGTCCACCGCGTCGAGCGTGTCCCCGATCGTCAGGCTCAGCGAGGTCGCCCGCCGGTCGTCGACCGTCCGCAGGGCCACCGCGGCGTCGGGGGCGACGTCGAGGGACGCGAACAGGACCCCGTCGTGGTCCACGAGGTAGCGCCGGTCGCCGGTCGCCCAGACGAGGACGGCCACGCGCTCGGTGAGGCGGACGCGGATGGTGTCGGGCAGTT
>VBHW01000191.1:4239-6211 GCA_005881055.1 Chloroflexota bacterium | reverse complement strand
GCTCTCCTCGTCGATCTCGCGGTCGCGCCGGTCGCCGTAGACGTCGATGCCTGATGCGTTGATGAGCGTGTTGGGCCGCTGGCCGGCCGGCAGCGCGCCGATCGCGTCGACGATCGCGTTCGTTACGGCGAGGCGGCTCTCGAGGATCGCTCGCTTGCGCCGCGGCGTCCACGGCCAGCCGCCGATCGAGGCTCCGGCGAGGTTGACGACCGTCTCCATGCCCCGGAGGGCATCGACGAGCGTCGGATCGGCCGCCGACGCCGTTCGTCCTGGGTCCCACACGACCAGGTCGACGCCGACCGGGAGACGGCGGCGCGCCCGGTCCGGGTTTCGGGTCAGGACGGTGACGTGGTGCCCTTCCGTCACCCAGGCCTGGCAGAGCCGCCGGCCGATGAGCCCGCTGCCGCCGGCGATGAGGAAGCGCATCTCAGGATGCCGCCGGCCGGCCCGCGGCGCGGGTCAGGGCGACGACGATCCGTGCCGGGAGCCCGATCGGTAGCGTGATCGGCGCGGCCACGATCGAGAAGACGAACCCGAACAGCGACAGGAAGAACCCCGATCCGAGCGCTCCGATCAGGTCCGTCTTGCCGTCGGCGAGTGCGCCCATCACGTAGGTCGTCACGACGACGAGCACGCCGATCGGGAGCGCGAGCAGCCCGACGGCGAGACCCACCCCGATTACGCCGACCCATCGGGCTCGACGGGCCATCGGGTAGAAGGCCATGCCCAGGATCGCCCCGGCCGGGATGCCGAACAGGCCGAGATCGGTGAGCGAGGGGACGCCGGACCCGAAGTCGAGCGGGCGCGCGACGCCCAGTGCGCCAAGGCCCGCGATAACGAGCGCGAGGCCCACGCCGATCGCGCCGCCGATCCACCGGCCGGGAACGGGCGGGGACGGCTCTACCGCGGGGCCGACGACCCACTGGCTGGAAACTGTCGGAGGAGCCTGCATGGCGGTCATCGCTCGGGCCTCATGTGCTACTCTCGCCTAGCAAGTTATGCACCAATAACGCGCTACTGTCAAGACGCAAGTTATAGGAGTGTTGCGTGCCGTCACGTCCCGTGCGGCGGGGAGGATCCCCCACCGCCGACAGCACGCCGGCCGTGCGAGCGGAGGCGATCCGCCGCGGCCTCGCCGACGCGTGGGGCGACATGGGCGCCGCCTGGGGCGTCGCACCGGCGATCGCGCGCGTCCACGGCTACCTCCTGTCCCGCCAGGCGCCGCTCACCGAGCGTGAGGTCCGCGAGGCGCTGGGGCTGAGCCACCGGGCCGCGAGCATGGCCCTCGCGGAGTCGGAGGCATGGGGCCTCGTCGAGCGGGTGCCCGAGCCGCGCAGGGTCGGCCGGCGTGGCCCGGCCGGCGTCGCATACGTCGCGATCGGCGACCACTGGCGATGGTTCGGCCGCGTGGTCGCCCAGCGGAAGCTCCGTGAGGGCGACCCGGTCATCGAGGTCCTTCGCAACGCGGTCGACGAGGCGGCCCGGGCGACGAAGGAGCACGGCGGCGACCCGGAGCTCGCGGCGCTCCACGACTGGCTCGCGAGCTTCTACGACTTCGTCCGGCTGTTCGATCGGGTCATCGGGATCGTCCCGCAGCTGAGCCCGCGCGAGCTCGAGCGAGCGCTCCGGCTCGTGGGTCGCGTGCCCGACGAGACCGCGCTGCGACTCATCCGCCTGCTCGTGACGATCCCGGACGAGGACGTCGTTCCCCTCCTCGACGCCATGAGCCGCCTCTCGCCTGCGGGCGCGCGACGCGCGACGAAGCTCATCGCCGGGGTCGTGCGCACCGTCGGTCGCTGATTCAGGCCCGGGGATGCCTGGCGGCCAGGACCGCAGCGTGGGCCGCCCGGAGACCTCGTGCGATAATTCGCTCACGCACGGCGAATCGGCCGACTCGAACGGGCGAGGACCCCGGGGCCAGCGGACGCCAGCCGGGCGCGATCAGACCAGAGGAACACCTCCACCATGACCG
>VBHW01000191.1:0-4228 GCA_005881055.1 Chloroflexota bacterium | reverse complement strand
CCACCAAGACGGGGCTCGCCCAGATGCTCAAGGGCGGCGTCATCATGGACGTCGTCACCCCCGACCATGCCCGCATCGCCGAGGATGCCGGGGCGGTAGCCGTCATGGCCCTCGAGCGGGTGCCATCGGACATCCGCGCCGCCGGCGGCGTCGCTCGCATGAGCGACCCGTCGATGGTCGAGGGGATCATGGCCGCGGTGAGCATCCCGGTGATGGCGAAGGCCCGTATCGGCCATTTCGTCGAGGCCCAGATCCTCGAGGCCCTCGGGGTCGACTACATCGACGAATCCGAGGTCCTCACGCCGGCCGACGAGGCGAACCACATCGATAAGCACGCGTTCAAGGTCCCATTCGTGTGCGGGTGCCGGAACCTCGGCGAGGCGTTGCGGCGGGTGAGCGAAGGTGCCGCGATGATCCGCACGAAGGGCGAGGCGGGCACCGGCAACGTCGTCGAGGCGGTCCGCCAGCTGCGCACCGTGCTCGCCGAGATCCGCCGCCTCGCGGCGATGCGGGACGACGAGCTCTTCGTCGCCGCGAAGGAGCTGCAGGCTCCGTACGAGCTCGTCCAGCGGGTCGCGCGGGAGGGCGTCCTCCCGGTCGTGAACTTCGTCGCCGGCGGGATCAGCACCCCGGCCGATGCCGCGCTCGTCATGCAGATCGGCGCGGAGGGCGTGTTCGTCGGCTCGGGCATCTTCAAGAGCGAGGACCCGGCCCGGATGGCGAACGCGATCGTCCAGGCGACGACGCACTACGACGACCCGAAGATCCTCGCCGAGGTGAGCAAGGGCCTCGGCGCACCCATGCGTGGCATCCCGCTCGAGGCGATCCCGGAAGGGGAGCGGCTGGCCGTCCGCGGCTGGTAAATCCTCGGGCCGCTGGCGTCGCAGAGCTCCGCCGCGGACCTCGGAGAGCGCGAGGATGTTCACCGTTGAGGGTGCCCATTCAATGACCGGATCGAAAGCCCACTCATGAAGATCGGTGTCCTGGCCGTCCAGGGCGCGTTCATCGAGCACGTTCGGACGTTCCGATCCATCGGGGTCGAGACCGTCGAGGTCCGGCTGCCCGAACACCTCGAGGGCGTCAGCGGCCTCGTCCTGCCCGGCGGAGAGAGCACGGCACAGCGGCGGCTCATCGACCGCTGGGGTCTGCGCGCCCCGATCGAGCGCCTGGCCGAGAGCGGCGCGCCGATCTTCGGCACGTGCGCGGGGATGATCCTCCTGTCCCGCGAGATCTCGGGCGGCGAGGAGCCGGTCTTCCCGCTGCTCGACGTCTCGGTGGAGCGCAACGCGTTCGGCCGCCAGCTCGATTCGTTCGAGGCCGACTTCGACGTCCCGATGCTCGGGACCCAGCCGGTCCATGGCGTCTTCATCCGCGCCCCGATCGTCGACCGCGCGGGTCCCGACGTCGACGTGCTCGCCCGTCTCGACGACGGCCGGATCGTCGCCGTGCGCCAACGGAACGTCATCGCGACGGCCTTCCATCCCGAGCTTGCCGGCGAGACCCGGTTCCATCGCCTCGTTGCGACGATGGCCGCCGAGCACGACGACCCCGGCGAGGGCAGCGGTCGGCGCCACCATCCCACGCGCCGTGCGGGTCGCTCCGCATGAGCGCGCGCTCTGGAAAGGTCCGCGTGGCGCGGCTGACCGACCTCGCGGCACTCGGCGAGCTGTCGCGACTGGCCCAGAACGACGGCCAGTCGACGCGTTCGCTCGGCCTGCCCGTGAGCGGCCCACCGATCGGGATGTTCAGCCTGTTCCGGCTGCCTCTTGGGGCGTTCAGCCCGCACGACCTCCTGTACGTCTTCGACGACGGCGGCCGCCTGTCCGGGCTCGTCCGGGTCGAGCGCGAGAGCCACCGCGACGACTGGACGATCGTCGAGCTCGACGCGATCGGCCACGCCGAGGCCGGCGACATCCGCTTCCGGCTCGTCCAGCACCTCCTGCGCGACGGCGCGCGACGCGGGGCGGTCCGTTTCCACGTCGCGTGCGCCGACGCCGACGGCAACGTCGAGCTGTTCATGCAGGCCGGCTTCGCGCGGTTCGGTGAGGAGATCGTCCTGTCGCGACCGGCCGAGGACGAGTTGCCGGAGCCCTGGTCGGACGACGAGGCAGGCGGCCATCGGATCCGCCCCGCAGTTGCGATCGACGCCCTCGCCCTGTCGCGTCTCCATGCGGCCGCGACTCCGCAGCCGATCCAGCGCCTGGAGGCGCTCCGCCTCGCCGACTGGGAGCGCCAGGGAACGGCCTGGCGTGTGCCGCGCTCGTCGCTCGCGCCGATCCTGCGGTTCGCCGACGTGGAGGCCTACGTCCAGGAGTCACCCGACGGCGGCAAGGACGGGACGCTCCTCGACGGGTTCGTCCAGGTCGGCGTGGCCAAGGAGGACCAGCCCCACTACCTCAAGGTCATCGCCCGGCCCGGGGTGGACTCATCGGACCTCGTACGCTACGGGCTCGGCGTCATCGCGGCCCGGACCCACCGAGAGGGAGGCCACCGCCACGATCACGGGGTCATGGCTCCCGTGCGGACGTACGAGCACCCGGTCGACCGGGTGCTGGAGGACCATGGGTTCTCGGCGATCGCGACGGTCACCCTGCTCATGAAGGAGACCCTCGTCCGGGTCGCCGAGCCGGCGCTCGTGCCGGCGGTCCGCTGAGGACGAACGGATGGCTCGACAGGCGCGAACGCGCGAGGAGACGATGACGAACGGTCAGGACGATCGCCCAGCTGGCCCCGAGGGAGGCGCAATGTCACCGACGGAGCGCAGTCGCGAAGCGATGGACGACCTCGACCTGCTTCTCGCGGCACTGCCCGACGAGGTGGTCACGGCCGTCCATGCCCTGCCCGACCAGGAGGAGCTCATCGAGGTCGTCCTCGATCTCGGCCGTCCGCCGGAGGCGCGTTTCCCCGAGGGCGAGGTGACCCTCCTCGAGCGCGAGATCACCGAGGCCGACATCGCCCACGTCGTCGAGAACATCGGCAGCTTCGGCGACGACAACCGGGCGGGCATCGAGCGGACGCTCCACCGCATCAGCGCGATCCGGAACCGCACCGGCAAGGTCGTCGGCCTGACGTGCCGGATCGGCAAGGCCGTGTTCGGGACGATCGAGATCATCCAGGACTTCGTCGAGACCGGGAAGAGCATCCTCATCATGGGCCGGCCGGGCATCGGCAAGACGACGATGCTCCGAGAGGCGGCGCGCGTCCTCGCCGACGACCTCGGCAAGCGCGTCGTCGTCGTCGACACGAGCAACGAGATCGCGGGGGACGGCGACATCCCGCACCCGGCGATCGGCAAGGCTCGCCGGATGCAGGTCCGCACGCCGTCGATGCAGCACGAGGTGATGATCGAGGCGGTCGAGAATCACATGCCCCAGGTCATCGTCATCGACGAGATCGGCACGGAGCTCGAGGCGGCGGCCGCGCGCACGATCGCCGAACGCGGCGTCATGCTCATCGGGACCGCCCACGGCAACACGCTCGACAACCTCATGCTCAACCCGACGCTCTCGGACCTCATCGGCGGCATCCAGAGCGTCACCCTCGGCGACGAGGAGGCCCGCCGGCGACGGACGCAGAAGAGCGTCCTCGAACGCAAGGCGCCGCCGACGTTCGACGTCGTCATCGAGATCCAGGATCGCGACCGGGTCACGGTCCACCCGGACGTCGCCGACACGGTCGACGCGATGCTGCGCGGCGACCCGATCGCTCCCGAGCTCCGCTGGCGGGACGAGGAGGGGATCCACCGCTCGCAGTCACGGCCGCGGCCGTCCCCGCGGGAGCAGCTTGGCACCGAGCGCTTCGCCGGCCTCGTCGGCGCAGGCCAGCCGTGGCGGGTCGAGCCTGGATGGCGCGGGGATTCGGCCTACCGGACGGGCGGGCACGGCGCCGGGCCCGGATACCGCGAGGCTGATCGGGGCGGGTTCCGGCCGGGCTACCGGCCCGGAGCTTCGGGCGGTTGGCGGCAAGCCCGTGCCGGAGCGAGTCGGGAGGGCTCGGCCCGGACGGGGCCGGCGGCCCTCGGTGGCGAGCCAGGGACGGCCGGGACCTCAGGTGGCGCGGTCGACGGCCCGGACGATGAAGGTCCGCCTGGCGCACAATTTGACACAGGCCCGGGCCTCGGGCTGCGCGGCTCGGGCGGCCTGACCGTCCGGCCCGACGAGCGGCCGTTCGTCGCCGGCGACATCGCGGACCGCGGGCCACTCGAGCGGCTCTCTCCGGGTGCCGCGGC
>VBHW01000190.1:6515-8773 GCA_005881055.1 Chloroflexota bacterium | reverse complement strand
CCCGTCCCACGAAAGATCACGCGCCCCATCCACGATCTCGGGGTAGCCGCTCGAGATGTCGTTGAGGTCCCGGCTGTACAGGCGGACCTCGTCGCCCTGCCGATGGAGCTGGGTCCGGATCCCGTCGTACTTGTCCTCGACCCAGACCGTGGGGCCCAGCCGGCGCAGGATCTCGCCGGCATCCTCGGCCGGCGAGGCGAGCATGAACTTGATCGGATGGAACAGCGCCGGCGCGGCCTCGCCGAGCCGCCCATCGCGGGCGAGGATCGCGGTCGAGCCAAGGTCTCCGACGAGCATCCCCGCGCGCTTGACCGCCTCGACCGGACGATCGAACGCTCGCGCAACCGCGGCCTCGAGAAGCCCCTCGCGCAGCCCGATCCGCAGCTCGCCCGACAGGATCTTGACGACGTACTGAGCCGTCAGCGCGTCGCATCGCCGCAAGAGGGCCTCGAATCGCTCGGCCTTGGCGGCGGCACCTCTCGCGGCCTGGATCTCCCGGAACGCGTCGAGGACCTCACGGAGCGACGGGGATTCCTCGGGATCGGGTGGGTCCGGGCGCTGCGCAAGGACATCGCCGACGGCTCGGCCGAGGTCCGAGTAACGGTCGTACGCCGCGCCGAGCTCCGAGCGGTCGACGCCCGCCACGTTGGCTACCGCGGACGCGATCGCGGCCCAGCCAAGTCCCGTGGCTCGAGCGTCGGCCTCGGCGAAGGGCCGGCCTGTCCAGAAGACGGCGGCAACCGGGAGCTCGTCCTCGGGGAGGCCCCGGAGCTCGTCGGCGAGGAGTCGGGTCTTCTCGGAGGTCCGTGTCGTCGCTCCGACGAGCTCGGCGTCCCCGCTCCAACGCCGCATGGCGCGGATGGTATACCGTCGCTCCGATGCCGCTTCAGACGTGGTTCCCGGAGGCGCTCGCGGGCGACCTGGTCGTCCTGCGCCGCCACGCGCCGGAGAACCTCGAGGCCTTCCGGCGCTGGTATGGGGACCCCGAGGTCGCCCGCCTCACGCGCTACCAGGATGGGCCGATGCGCGCCGACGAGATCGATCGGTTCTTCACCGCCCGCGTCATCGGGCTCGACTCGCTCGCGCTCGCGGTCCATGTGAAGGAGACGAACCGGCTCATCGGCTCCTGCGCGTTCAGCCAGCTCGACGGCGACAACGGCTCCGGCCTGTTCCACATCACGATCGGCGAGAAGGACTGCTGGGGCCAGGGCTACGGCACGGAGGCGACCCGGCTCATGCTCGACCACGCGTTCGGCGCGCTCGGGCTCCACCGCGTGAGCCTGACGGTGTTCGCGTTCAACGAGCGAGCGATCCGTTCCTACCGCAAGGTGGGCTTCACCGTCGAGGGGCACGCGCGCGAGGCGATCTTCCGCGAGGGTCAGTACTGGGACGAGATCGCGATGAGCATCCTCGAGCCGGAGTGGCGGGCGATCCGGGAACGCCGCGGGCCGATCGAGCTGCCGACAGCCGAGCCGGCGATCGAGCCCACGACCGCGGCGCCGGGTCGTCGCCCCGCCCGAGCCCGCAGAGCGGTGGACACGAGCATCCGCGCGACCGGCACCTAGGCAATGCCGAGCCGCGGCCCGCAGGCCGAGGCGGCCCGGCGGGAATTCCGGGCTATCGTCGACGACAAGGGCCACGCGGTCGACAACGCCAGGCGGGCGGCGAGCCGGCTGGAGGCTGCGTTCGACGCCGGCGACCTCGCGCGCACGCCCGTGCTCGATCGCATGCTCGCGGACCTCATGCTCGCGCTCGAGCAGGACGAGGGCCAGAAGCTCGGCGGCAAGAGCGCCGAGGCGGCCCGCTTCATCACACGGGCGATCTCTCGCGAGCTGGACAACGCCTGAGCGGCGAGCGCGGATCGCGGGCATTGAACGGCCCACGTTCCAACGGGCACCTGCTCGGGACGCTCACACCGTTCCTGGAAGGGCCGGCGTGCCAGACGGACCTGAATCAGGCTCGGGTGGAACGCTGGGTGTTCCAAGTGACCGCCAGAAGCCAGTCGGAGCGTCCGTTGGATCGCCGGGTGTTCACGAGCCCGACCGACGTTGGGGTGCGTGAGTCCCCAAGCGACCAACGGGACTTACCGCCGCCTTCGATTGGCGCGTCAGCCACCCGAACTGACCAGCGGAAGGCACGAGCTAGGTCAGGTGGCGACTGTGGAGCACCAATCGGCGAGGAACTTGGTCGCTTGGGGTGTGTGAGTCCCCACGGGCCGAGTGCCCGGCTGGGGCGAGTACCTCGACCAGGCCGTCGAC
>VBHW01000190.1:1519-6483 GCA_005881055.1 Chloroflexota bacterium | reverse complement strand
GCCCGCGAGGTGCCTCCGAGACGAGGATGGGCCGCCTGACGCATCCTATGCGCGAACACGCTGAGGAGACCTGCCCACCATGACCGACCTCAAGCTCGGGATCCTCCTGTGGAGCCAGGCCGCGACGTGGCCCGAGTTGCTGGACGCCGCGAAGCGCGTCGACCGCCTCGGCTACGACCACCTCTGGACCTGGGACCACATCTACGCGATCTTCGGCGACCCGTATCAGCCGATCGTCGAAGGGTGGACGACCCTCGCGGCGTGGGCGATGGCCACGGAGCAGACGCGCCTCGGCCTGCTCGTCGGTGCCAACACGTTCCGCAATCCCGGGCTCGTGGCGAAGATGGCCGCGACTCTCGACAACATCAGCAACGGCCGGGGGATCCTCGGCATCGGCGGGGCGTGGTTCGAGCTCGAGCACGAGGAGCACGGCATCGACTTCGGCTCGGGCTTCGGCCAGCGCCTCGACTGGCTCGACGAGTCTGTGGGCGCGATGCGGACCCTGCTGGACGGCGGCACGGTCACGTCCCCGCCCGGCGGCCGCTACGCGTTCAAGAACCTGCGCCACCAGCCCCCGCCGATCCAGCGCCATATGCCCATCCTGATCGGCGGCTCGGGCGAGAAGAAGACGCTGCGGACCGTCGCCAAATACGCGGACATGTGGAACGCGATGGGCACGGTCGAGATGATGTCCCACAAGGTGGACGTCCTCCGGGAGCATTGCGCCGCCGTCGTCGGAGATCGAGTTCACGCTCGGCGTCAAGCTGACGATTCGCGACTCCCAGGCCGAGGCGGAGCGGGTCTGGAAGGCGGCGATCGAGCACAACCGCACGCCGATGTCCAGGGTCGAGGACGACGACACGTTCTGGAATGGGACGCCCGAGCAGATCGCGGACCGCCTCGCGCCGTACGTCGACCTCGGCTTCCGGACGGTCATCTCGGAGCAGCCGGCGCCGTACGACGTCGAGACGTTGGAGCGATTCGTCGGCGAGGTGAAGCCGCTCCTGGCCGGCAGCCGGGTCTGATCCGCCGCCTGCCCCGACCGACGGCAAACGCCAGACGCGAACCTTGGCCATGACCGGGCGCGGATCGACCGCCGCCACGATCGAGTTCCGCAGCGTCACGAAGCGGTACGACCGTGGGGCCAAGGGCACGCCCGGCGCGGTCAACGACCTGTCGCTGACGGTCCCCGCCGGCAAGATCTGCGTCCTCGTCGGGCCGTCCGGCTGCGGCAAGACGACGACGCTCAAGATGGTCAACCGGCTCATCGAGCCGTCGAGCGGGCAGATCATCATCGACGGGGTCGACGCCGCGACGCGCGAGGTGACGGAGCTCCGCCGGTCCATCGGCTACGTCATCCAGCAGGTGGGCCTGTTCCCGCACCAGACGATCGCCGACAACGTCGGGACGGTTCCCCGGCTCCTGAACTGGCCGAAGGCTCGCTGGCGAGCACGCGCGGACGAGCTCCTGGCGCTCGTCGGCCTGGACCCCGCCCGCTACGGAGGTCGCTACCCGGCACAGCTGTCCGGCGGCGAGCGCCAGCGTGTCGGCGTCGCCCGGGCCCTTGCCGCGGACCCGCCGATCATGCTCATGGACGAGCCCTTCGGCGCCGTGGATCCGATCGTCCGGGAGCGCCTCCAGAACGAGTTCCTCCGCCTCCAGGAGGAGCTCGCGAAGACGATCCTGTTCGTGACCCACGACATCGACGAGGCGATCAAGATGGGCGACCTCGTCGCGGTCATGCAGGTCGGCGGGATCCTCGCCCAGTTCGGGCCGCCGTCGGACATGCTCACGAACCCGGCATCGGAGTTCGTGGCCCAGTTCGTCGGCGCCGACCGCGGCCTCAAGCGACTGTCGCTCGCGCGCGTCGGTGACCTCCCGATCCACCAGGCGGTCACGGCTCGCCTCGGGGAGCCCTCCTCGCAGGCGCGCGGCCGGCTCGCATCGGCGCCGTTCCCGTTCCTGCTGCTCGTCGACGCCGAGGATCGGCCGGTCGGCTGGCTGGCCGGCAAGGACCTGCCCGCGGACGGCTCCGTGATCGGCGACAAGGCCATCGCGATGTCGCCGCTCCTGACGCGCCGGACCACCCTCAAGGACGCCTTGTCGATGCTCCTCGACGCCGACGTCCAAGCCGCGATCGTCGTCGATCGGAAGGGTGCCGTGGAGGGCTTCGTGACGGCCGAGATGATCTTCGACTGGTTCCGCGATGACGTCCGGCGCCGGTCCGAGGGCGATGGCGCGTCTGCGGACGGACGGGCAGCCGCGACGGCGACGGCGACGGCGAGCGGCGGGGGCCCTTCCGCCGGGCCGGCCCCGCCGGCCTGATGTTCGACTGGGGCTGGATCGTCGACCACATCCCGGCGATCCTCTACCGAACCGGGCAGCATCTCTACCTGGCGGCGATCGCGATCGCGGTCGGGTTCGCGATCTCGTTCGGCATCGGCGTGCTCGCCACCCGACGACGCGCGATCTACCCGCCGGCGGTCGCGGTCGCCGGGATCTTCTACACGATCCCGAGCCTCGCCGTGTTCGCCGCCCTCGTGCCGATCACGGGCCTGTCGATCCTGACCGCCGAGGTCCCGCTCGTCATGTACACGCTCGTGATCCTCCTGCGCAACGTCGTCGCCGGCTTCGACGCCACCCCGCCCGACGTCCTCGAGGCGGCCGACGGGATGGGCTTCCGGCGGCCTCTCCGCCTGCGACAGGTCGAGCTGCCGCTGGCCGTGCCGCTCATGGTGGCCGGGCTGCGCGTCGCGAGCGTATCGACGATCGGCCTCGTCACGATCACCGGCACGATCAGCTCGGCGTTCGGTGGCCTCGGGTTCTTCATCTTCGAGGGCTATCAGCGGGGATTCCCGACGGAGATCTACGTGGGCGCGATCCCGTCGATCGTCCTCGCCCTCGCCGCGGACGTCCTGTTCGTCCGCATCCAGCGGCGAATCACGCCCTGGACGCATCCGCCGACCCCGGTCACGGAGGCCGCGGCGTGACGCTCCTGCAGGAGACCGCGGGCTGGCTGCTCGACCCGGCCAACTGGCAGGGCCCCGGCGGTATCCCCGTCCGCCTCCTCGAGCACCTCGCCGTGTCGGGGATCTCGCTCGCCATCGCGCTCGCAATCGCGCTGCCCGCCGGCCTCTTCATCGGCCACACCCGGCGGGGCGTGTCCCTCGCCGTGAACCTCGCCAACGTCGGGCGGGCCATCCCGTCCCTGGCGCTCATCGGCATCGTCGTGCCCATCGGCCAGGCGATCGACCCGGACCTCGGGTTCAAGGTCTACCCGACGCTCGTGGCGATGGCCGTCCTGGCGATGCCGCCGATCCTCGTCAACGCGTACGCCGGCGTCGCGGAGGTCGACCGTGACCTCGTCGAGGCTGCCCGCGGAATGGGCTTCGCCGAGCGCCAGATCCTCGGCCGCGTCGAGATCCCGCTCGCCCTGCCCGTAATCCTCGGGGGCATCCGGTCCGCCGCCGTCCAGGTCGTCGCGACGGCGACCCTCGGCGCGATCTTCGGCTTCGGTGGGCTCGGGCGCTTCGTCAAGGACGGCGTCGATCGCCGCGACGACGGCCAGCTCTTCGGAGGCGTCGTCCTGGTCGCCCTCCTCGCGCTCGCGATCGAAGGATCGCTCGCCCTCGCCCAGCGGCGGGCGCAGCGGAGGAGCCGCGTCACGACGATCGCCGAGCGCACCGAAGAGCCGGGACCCGCATCGGTCGCCCTGGAAACTTGACGGGTCCGGGAGCGCCCGCTGCTATAGTCGCCGGACGCCTCGTGTCCAGCGCGGCGAGTCATAGGAGGAGAGACCCATGCGGATGAGCCGCATGCTTGCCCTCGGGGCGTCGGTGCTGCTGCTCGCGGGCGCGTGCACGACGGGTGGGGGCGGCAAGCCGACCCTGAAGGTAGGTTCGGACGGCTTCTACGAAGCGAAGCTGATGGCGGAGATCTATGCCCAGGCCCTCGAAGCCAAGGGCTACACGATCGACCGAACCGGGATCGGCATCGGGGCCCGCGCGGTCTCGGCGCCGGCTCTCGAGAGCGGCCAGATCGAGCTGAAGCCCGAGTACATCGGGAGCGGGCTTGCGTTCTACGAGAAGGGCAAGCAGACAGGCGATCCGAAGGCCAACCAGACCGAGCTGCAGAACGTCCTCAATGGCAAGGGTGGAGGCATCACCGTCCTCGACTTCACGCCGGCCCAGGACCAGAACGCGTTCGTCGTCCGCAAGGACACGGCCGACCAGTTCAAGCTCACGAAGATGAGCGGCGTGACAGCGGTGCAGGCCCAGCTCAAGCTCGGCCTCGCGACCGACTGCCCGACGAACCCGGTCTGCGGCACGGCACTCAAGACTGCCTACAACCTCGACATCACCAAGGCCACGCTCCTCGACGCGTGCTCGACGCCGATGGCGCAGGCGCTGGCCGGCAAGACGATCGACCTCGGCGAGCTCTGCTCGACGCAGCCCGACATCGCCGTCAACGGTTGGGTCGTCCTCCAGGACGACAAGCAGACGCAGCCGGCCGACAACATCGCGCCGCTCGTCCGTAACGACTACCTGGCCAAGCTCAGCGACAAGGCCGGGTTCGAGAAGATCCTCAACGACGTGTCCGCCAAGATGGACACCGCGACGCTCACCGACCTCGGCAAGCAGGTGTCCGTCGACAAGAATGACGTCGCAGCCGTCGCCAAGGACTGGCTCAAGAAGGCCGGCATCGTCACCTAGACGAACCGATCAGCGCATGAACAGGCCCCGGCCGTCGGCCGGGGCCTTTTCCGTTTGGCACGCAGGTTCAGGCGCGTGCCCGAATCATCTACGGGTGGTAAACGATCAGCAGTACCTGGAGAGAACTCTGTCCGTGTGGCCGCGAGAGGTCTTGCCGCCGTAGGCATCGGTCGTGACGACGCTCCAGGCCACAGTGTTGTATCCATACCACTGCTGCATCTCGTACGTAGCCGAGCTGCCTTCCCAGTACCC
>VBHW01000190.1:0-1439 GCA_005881055.1 Chloroflexota bacterium | reverse complement strand
CAGGCGCCAGGGAATTGGCTGCTGGCTGGATGTGCACAGATTGATGAGATAGAGATCCGGTCCCAGAAGAGTGAGGTCAAGGCCTCCGCTGATGTCGGCCTCTGAGTCGCACCTGGTGATCGTGAGCGACCCGACCTTCGATTTCGACTTCACGCCCTTGGCGTCGGAGGCGACCGCGTAGAAGTTCAGCTTCCCGGCAGTCGGCAGGCCGTCGGTCTTCGTGCTGATCGCGGCCCTCCACGACGTCGTGCCGCTCTTGACGAAGTCGCGCCCGATTCGCGCATACGCGGAAGCACCGGGCTTGCGCACCCAGAGCTCGACGGAGCTGACGCCGTCCGGATCCGCGACCCCGGCCCGAATCGAGGTGCTGGCCGGGCGCGTACACGTCGTCGATCCGATGGGGTTGGTATCGATCGTCCTGACGACCGCCAGCGGCTGCGCCGTGAACTTCGGCCCGACGTTGGGCGTTGGCGTCGGGGTGGGAGTCGGCACCGGCGTCGGCCTTTCGGTCCGAGCCGCCGTGGCAGTCGGCGCCGCCGTAGCGGCGACGCTCGGCACCGCGGTGGCCGGCGGCATGGTCGCGGTCGGGATCGGCGGCGTCCCCGTGGCAGCGGCGACCTCGCCGCATCCAGCGACCGGGAGGGCAGAGCCGTCGGCGAGGAGCTCCACGCTCGTCGCGGGCACCCAGCCGTCCTGGGCGACGGGCGCCGGAACGTACACGCGCAACCAGCTCCCGTCGGCGTTCCGCGCCGTGACGAGCATCTGCTCGCCGGGCTGGGCGACGGCGACGACGGATCCACCATCCGGACAGCCGACGAGCGCCAGGGGCTTTGCCGCCAAGGCCTCCGGTCGGACGGGAACGACGCCCACCGCGATGAGCCCGCTCATCGCCACGAGCCCGCTGAGCGCGCCCGCGCCGATCTGCAATGAGGCCACCTTGGCCCCGCCACCAATTGCGGGGAGCAGTCCGCTCACACGCAGGCAGCCGGGTCAGCAGCCGAATATGTCGATCGACGCGGGGCTGCTGGCATAGGAAGTCTTGCCGCCGTAGTTATCCGTCGTCGTGACCGTCGAGGTCATGGTGTTCGGCGTTCATGTTGTACGCCACGGATTGGCCGGTCCAGAGGCCGCCGACGTTGCTCAGGTTGACCGAGCCCGAGCCGGAGTTCGCCCCGGCATTCTGTTTGAAGACGTAACTGACCCTGGCGCTTTGCACGCCGTCGGCATCTGAGATGCCGATGCGCCATTCGATCGGCCGATCGTCCGGCGTCGGATAGCACAGGTTGATGAAGTATGTCTTCGCGCCGGTCTTGGCAAAGCCGAGGACGCCCTCGAAGAGGGCCTCGGTGTCGCAGCGGACGATCTTGATCGAGCGGGTCTTGGACTTCGTCTTCGCGCCCTTCGTGTCGGTAGCGAGCGCGTAGTAGGACAGCGTGCCG
>VBHW01000159.1:308-7280 GCA_005881055.1 Chloroflexota bacterium | reverse complement strand
GAGCTCCTCGAGTGCTTGACGGCGACCCGCCCACGGTCCGTTCGGATCGTTCGGGTCGTGATCGCCCCAACCACCCCGACCCCAGCCGCCCGGTCCGTAGCCGTGGCCACGGTAGCCACCCCAACCACCACCGCGGGGCCGCAGGGCCCAGATCAGCAGGAGGATGAAGAACAGCGGGAACAGGAAGCCCAGGAACCCGAAGCCGAAGCCGCCCCAGCCGTAATGGCCGACGTACACCGGGACCGCAGCCCCGGACGGGGCGACCGCCGTGCCGATCGGCACCGCGGCCACGAGGCCGATGACCAGCAGCGCGATGAGCGGGCCGATCACTCGACCCATTCGTCCGAACATTGCATCTCCTTTGGGATGTCATGCGGAAGTTGATGGGTCGATCGTCGGCGACGCGTGTGGGCGAATTGTGAAGAGGGCATGGAGGCCCTGCGGAGGTGGGTATCGATTGGCGACGGGCTTGGCGTGAGCCCTTGGCGATCCGAGCCTCGGGCCGAAAACTCGTTCGCCTACGGAACTTCCGTTCGCGAAACAGTTCTGGCCGCGATCCTGGCGCCAGGCGCTAGCCTGCCGCCTGCCGGCACCGCGTCGGCTAGGCTCCGGCCGTGAACCGGCTGACGGACGTCGCAGAGCTGCTCGACGGGCCGCTCGATGACGAGACGGCGCTCGTCGCCAACCTCCGCGACCTGAGCCGGCTGAATCGATGGACCGGTGGCACGGCGCTGTCGGTCGCCGCCGTCCGGACGTTGGGCCCGATCGCCTCGCTGATCGATGTCGGCACGGGCGCCGCCGACATCCCGATCGCGCTGATCGCGGATGCGCGAGGCCTCGGGCGGCAGCTCCACGTGACCGCCACCGACAGCCGTCCGGAAGTCCTCGCCGCCGCGCGCCGGGCTTCGCCGACGCTCGCCACGACCGATGGCCTGGTCCTGGAGATCGCCGACGGCCGGTCGCTCCCCTACC
Source organism: Chloroflexota bacterium (assembly GCA_005881055.1). GTDB lineage: Bacteria > Chloroflexota > Limnocylindria > Limnocylindrales > CSP1-4 > C-114. The sequence goes on along the minus strand of VBHW01000159.1, from coordinate 6,308 downwards.
CCGATGCCACTTTCGACGTCGCCCATGCCTCGCTTGTCGTCCATCATCTCGACCCGGTCGCCGCCGTTGCCTGCCTTCGCGAGCTGCTGCGCGTCGCCCGATGCGGCGTCGTCGTCAACGACCTGACGCGCGGCTGGCCCGTCTGGATCGGCGCGTGGCTCCTGACCCATACCGTCGCCCGCGGTCGATATACGCGGCATGACGGCCCGCTGTCCGTGCGGCGGGCGTACACGCCGGCGGAGCTCGTCGACCTGCTCGGCCAGGCTGGGCTCACGCCGATGGCCATCCGCTTCGGGCTCGCCCGCCATCGGGTCGCGATCGCCGCCACGGCCACGCCATGAGCAAGGTCGAGGATCGCCAGGTTCTGATCGTGGGTGGCGGCCCGGCCGGCGCGGCCACGGCCATCCGGCTCGCGCGGCGCGGACGCGACGTGCTCCTCGTCGAGCGCGCCGAGAGCTGGCAGTGGCGAGCGTGCGGAGTCTTCACATCACCGGCAACGGTCGCCGAGCTGCGGCGCCTGGGCGTCGCCGAGCCCGACCTCGATCGGGTCGCCCGCAGGCTTTCCGCGATGCGCGTGGAGACGCCGCGCGGCACGCGATTCCGGCTGACATACGGCGACGACGGATCGCTCGCCTCGGCCGCCGTCGGCCTGGACCGGTCGGCCCTGGATCCCCATCTCCTGGATCTGGCCCGAATCGCCGGGGCGGACGTGCGCACCGGGACGACGGTCCGCGACGTCCGCGACGGGCGTGCGACATTGACGGATGGAGGGGTCGTCCGGGCTCGGGTCTTCGTCGGGGCGGATGGCCTCCGGTCAACCGTCGCCGGCGATGCCGGCGTCGTCCGCCGGCCTCCGCTGGGTGACCGACCCGCGCTGACGTTCCACGTGGCGGAGCCCGAGCCTCACCGGCTCGCGCCCCGCGACGGCCGGATGGTCGTCTTCGATGGGGGGTACGTCGGCCTCGCACCGGTGCCCGGCGGTCGCGTCAACGTCGGGATCGTGCTCGCGGCGGCAGCATGGCGCGAGCGCCTGCGGTCGAACGGGGCGGCCGCAACGACGGCAGCCGTGCTGGCGCTGATCCCGGCCGCCGACGACGACCCGGTGCCATGGACCGCGCCCAAGCTGTGCGACACGATCGAGGGCGCATCACCGGTCGCCACTCGCGTTGCCGCGCGATCCGGGCGTGACTGGCTCCTGGTCGGTGATGCCGCTGGGTTCCTCGATCCGTTCACCGGCGAGGGCCTCCACCGGGCTCTCCGGTCGGCGGAGCTGGCCGCGGACGCGATCGACCGACACCTCCACGGCGACCCATCCGCGCTCGCCGCGTACGACCGAGCCCTCACGCGTCGGACGCGCGCGAAGGACGCCGTCAGCCTGCTGGTCCAGGCATTCCTCGGAGCGCCGTCGGCCTTCGAGTACGCGGCCCGACGCCTCGCCTCCCGATCGGAGGTCCGTGAGACGATGGGCCGCGTGATCGGCGACCTCGTCCCGGCTTCGACGGCCTTCGACCCGCGCTTCCTCGTCGCCCTCCTCCGGCCGTGATGGCGACGGCGCGGCCCGCGGCCCGGACACGCTCGTGAGGAGCACGATCGGCATCGACGTATCCGCGCCGGCGGCACTCGTCTTTCGCCTCGCGCGCGACGTCGAGCGCTGGCCCGCGCTGCTGCCGCACTACGTTCGGGCACGCCGCCTGGCGCCCCCGGACCCCGACGGCCGCGTCCTCGTCGCGTTCGTCGCTCGCCGGCTACTGCTGCCGATCCTCGGGATCGGCGTCCCCGTGACCTGGCGGGCGTGGACCTGGGCGGAGCCGGCCCAGTGTCACCTCCGGTTCGTCCATCGCGGCGGCGCCACGAACGGGATGGACGTGACGTGGCGGATCGCGGACCGCGCCGGCGGCGGCTCCCGGGTCGACATCGAGCACGACTTCCGACCGCGGGTGCCCGGCTGGGCGTGGCTGATCGATCGCCTGTTCACCCGGCCAATCGCCGGGCGGAGGCTCGCGACCTTCCGGTCGCTGGCCGAGGCCCTCGCGGCCGACGATGAGTCCGCCGCCCGCCCGGCGGCGAATCCATCGACGTGAGGAGCTCGTCGCGCCGCGTCTGGATCACCGGGATCGGTCCGATCACCGCGATCGGCACCGGTCGGGACGCGTTCCGGGCCGGCCTCCGGGCGGGCTGCTCCCCGATCAAGCTGATCGACCGCTTCGACGCCTCTGCCTTCCGGAGCCAGGTGGCGGCCCAGATCGACGACTTCGATCCCCTCGCCTGGATGCCGCCGAAGACCGCCCGTCAGCTCGATCGTTTCAGCCAGTTCGGGCTCGTCGCCGGTCAGCTCGCCCTCGACGACGCCGGCATCCGGCCGGGGGAGGCCGCGGCGCCGTCGCAGGATCGGATCGGGATCTACCTCGGGAGCGCCCTCGGCGGGATCGCCTATGCCGAGTCGCAGCACGAGCGGTATCTGGAGCGCGGGATCAGGTCGGTCGCGCCGAACCTTGCCCTCGCCGTCTTCGGCGGCGCGGCGCCGGCGAACCTCGGGATCGCGCTCGACGTCCGCGGCCCGATACTGTCGACCGCCAACTCGTGCGCTTCGGGCGCCGTGGCCCTCGGAGAGGCGCTCAACGCGATCCGGGCCGGCGAGGTGGACGCCGCGATCGCGGGCGGGGCGGAGGTACCGCTGAGCCCGTTGGCCTTCGGCGCGTTCGACATCATTCGCGCCCTGTCGGGCGGCCACAACGACGACGCGGTTCACGCCTGCCGACCGTTCGACAGCGGGCGGGACGGCTTCGTCATGGGCGAGGGCGCGACGCTCCTCGTCCTCGAGGCCGAGGAGATCGCGCGTGCTCGCGGTGCCGAGCCATATGCCGAGCTCATGGGCTATGCCGCGACGTCGGACGCCCACCACATGGTCCAGCCACGGGCCGACGGTCGGGAAGCCGGCCGGGCCGCTTCGCTGGCAATGTCCGACGCCGACGTGGCACCCGACGAGATCGACTGGGTGAGCGCGCACGCATCATCGACGCCGCTCGGCGACATCGCAGAGGCTCGGGCGCTGAGGCTGGCCCTCGGCGAGCGTGCTGCCACCGTGCCCGTCAGCGGCACGAAGGCCTATTACGGCCACCCGCTGGGCGCGTCCGGCGCGATCGAGGCTGCCATCGGTGCCCTCGCGGTCCGCGACGGCTGGGCTCCGCCGTCGCTCAACCTCGTCGAGCCGGAGCCGGACCTCGGGGGACTCCTGCCCGGGTTGCTGCTTGCCCCGCGCTCCGGCACCTACCGCCGGATCCTCTCGACGTCGTTCGGCTTCGGCGGTCTGAACGCCGCCCTCGTCATCGGCGCGACCGGCGGATAAGCGAGCAGCGGTAGAGTCGGGTCGACACCGTTTCGAGGAGATTCGTCAGAGACCGCCACATTCGCGGGCTTCCGCCCCGAAGCCATCCAGTTCCTCGCGGACCTCGCCGTCAACAACGATCGTGCCTGGTTCCAGCCCCGGAAGGCCGAATACGAGCGGCTGCTCAAGCGGCCGCTCGAGGAGCTCTGCGTTGCCGTCGACGAACGGTTCAGGGTGCGGGGCGTCCCGCTGCGCGCGGACCCGGCCCGATCGCCGTTCCGGATCTATCGCGACGTTCGGTTCGCCAAGGACAAGTCGCCGTACAAGACGAACGTCGGGGCATCGTTTGCCTGGGCCGACAGCCAGGATGGGGGCGCCGCGGCGCGAGCGCACGGCGGTGGTGGGTACTTCCACCTCCAACCTGGCGAGATCTACGTCGGCGGCGGGATGTGGCATCCGGAGCCGCACGTGCTGGCGGCCTGGCGCCAGACCGTCGATCGTGACCCGGCGCGGATCCATGCCGCGATCGACGACCCTGCCTTCGTCTCAACCTTCGGCCAGCTGTCACATGAGGAATACGCGCTCAAGCGCGTGCCGCAGGGCTACGCGGCCGACCACCCCGAGGCGAACTTGCTCAAGCTCAAGGACATCGTGTTCGGCAAGCGGCTGGCGGACGCCGACGCGTTCTCGCCGAACCTGCCGGACCTCCTTGCTGAAACGCTCGGGGCCGCGGTCCCGGTATTCCGCCTGCTGGCCGAGCTCGAGGCCTGACGAGCCTTCGCGGCTTCAGGTCGCGGCGAGGAGCGGTCGCCGACGCGACGTCGTCACCATCGCCGGCGCCGCGTCGTAGGGCTCGAACTCGAACGTGCTCGCGCCGAGTCGTTTCGTCAGGCGGATGAACTCGAGCGTGTAGCGCTCGTACGTGCCATGGGCGATGCCGATCGCCTCGCGATGGGCGGGGCCGCCGGACGCTGCGCGGGCTTCGGCCCGGCTCGTCCAGACGCAGAACGAGAGGCACTCGCCAAGGTCCGTCGCAGGACCCTTGAAGTAGTGGACGAACCCGGGCGATCGGGCTGCCTCCTCGTGCGCGCGGTCGTCGTAGGCGTGGAGGCGGTCACAGTCTGCGCCCGGGCGAAGCTGCGAGCGGAAGGCGACGAGGTACCACTCGCCCGCGTCACGCTCGCTCGTACAGGCGTCCCACGTGAACGCGGCCGCCACCGGCAGCCGGGCGTAATCGGGGCAGCTCGGCTCGAGTCGATCGAAGCGGGGACGTGACGGGGTACCCACCGCATCGCAGACTACACGGTTTCGGCGATGATTTCCACATCATGGGAGTACTACGAGTCGCAGAACGAGAGTCCTGGTACTCCTCGCGGGCCCCGATCCATCATGCCTGGCGGTCCTCGGCGAGCGACGACATGATCGCCTCGGCGGCGGACGGCAGAACGCGTCGCACCCTCGAGCGCCAGGCGAGGCCACAGCGCGTGTCCGGTCCCGTCACGGCCAGCGCGGCCACGATGCCGTCGTCTCGGAATATGGGAACGGCCATGGTCACAGAGCCGGCGATGTACTCTCCCTCGCTCAGGGCGATCCCACTCGAGAGGATGTCGGCGAGGCTGCTCCGCAGCTCCTCCTCGGTCGGCGTCCGGTCCGTGGCCGGCTGGAGTCCCTGGGCGATCACCTCCTCGAGGATCTCGGGCGGGGCGTACGCGAGCAGGACCCGCGACATCGCGCCGGCATAGAGTGGCGCCATCGCGCCAGGCTCCATCGCGACACGGAGCGGCTGCTTCGCCTCGACCTGGTGAAGGGAGACCGCGGACAGCCCGACCCGCCGGACGATGAGCGCGGTCTCGCCGGTCTCCTCCTCGAGCATCCGAAGCACGGGATCGGCAAGGCGGATGAGCCGCTCGCTCGTCACCTTCGAGCCCGAGCCGATGACGAGTCGCGGCCCGAGACGGTAGCGGCCATCGTGGCGGTCGACGAACCCGAACTCGCCGAGGGTGCGCAGGTAGCGATAGACCGTCGAGAGCGGCATCTCGAGGATCGCGCCGAGCTCGTCGGCCCGGATCTCGCCCCGATCCGAAACCGTCAGCAACAGTCGCAGCCCGCGGGCGAAGGACGTGTCCTCCGCCGCCTCCTCGGGCGGTCGGTCGCGGGCTGTCGGCACCGGGCTATTGTCGCCCAGGCAGGCGCCCGATCCCGTCAGATTGGAGGACCGCGACGAGCGGCTCGACGTCGGGCACCTCGCCCCCGGGCTCGAGGGAGGGAACGACCTTCCGCACGGCAGCCAGGGCCGCCGCCGTCCCGCGTCCATGTGGACTGTGCCCGCGCAGCTCGGCCGCCTGGGCGGCGACGACCATCTCCACGGCGACGATCCGCTGCCCGAGCCCGACCATATCGGCCAGGCGCCGGGCGGCCAGAGGGGCCATCGTCGTGCGGTCCTCGATGCCCTCGGCGTGCGACGTCGACGCCAATTCGAACGACACGGGCGCGGCGAGGAGGCGCGCCTCGGCCGCGAGCGACTGGACCGCGATTCCGAGGTAGGAAAGGCCGGCCTCGGTCGATCCGGCATTCGTGCCGGCGTCCGCGCCCGCGCCTTCGCCGGAGGCGGGCGCAAGGCCCGTCGGGAGCCCCGACCACGGCGTCTCGAGCAGCTTGACGACGCGTTCCGCGGC
>VBHW01000159.1:0-200 GCA_005881055.1 Chloroflexota bacterium | reverse complement strand
GACGGACACGACCCGGTCCTCGTCAGCGACGACGATGGGGTTGCCCTGCGACGCATTGAGCTCGATCGCGAGGAGCGACTCGACGTGCTCGAGCGCATCGCGGCACGCTCCCTGGACCTGCGGGAGATTCCGGAACGTCAGAGGGTCCTGCAGGCTGCGCGCTGCCGCCCCCGGCCAGAGAAAGCTCCCCTCGAGGAGAT
>VBHW01000161.1:6749-10513 GCA_005881055.1 Chloroflexota bacterium | reverse complement strand
CACGGTCCGATCTCCTTCTCGGCCGGCCGACGGGAATCGGGCCGGTCCTGCGTGGCGGGAGTCGCTCGGCGGTCGAACCGGACCCTACCGAAGACCGCTGCACGGGAGATCGCGCGCGACTGGCGGCCGATCACCTCCGGCATATCGGCGGCTCAATCGACGCCGAGGCGCCCGACCACCGGGACGTTCCCCCACGTCGACTGCCCCACGGGGACTTCCTCGGGCGAGCGATCGAGCCTACGATGATCACCTTGGTCACGTGAGGAGGACACGATGGGCGACCCGGAGAGCCAGCCCGCGGAGATCGGCGGCGAGGCGATGGCCGACGCACCGCCGGCGGACCCGGTCCAGCAGCTCGAGAACGACGAGTGGTTCAGCCAGTTCCTGTCCGAGAACGCCGAGAAGCTCGGGGCGTCCGTCCGCCAGGACATCGACCAGACCGAGGCCGAGGTCGAGGCGGCCAAGGCGCGAGAGAAGCGGGAGCTCGGGATCGCCCGTCACCATCATGAGGATGCGACGGCGCTGCGGGGCGTGGCCGACGACGACACGAAGGAGGCCCAGGCCAAGCCCTGGGAGCGGGAGAAGCTCGAGGACCAGGCGCAGCAGGCCCGGCGGCATGCCGAGACCGAGGACAAGCTGGCCGCCGAGGCCGAGCGTGCCGCGGCCGCAGCCGGGGCGGACGCGAAGCGGCTCGACGCCGAGGAGCTCGAGCTATACGGGATCGCCGCGGACCACGACAAGGAGGCCCGACTCCGGCACGACCAGTCGCGCGCCCTGCACCGGGCCGCCGAGGACGAGCGGCAGTCCCGCGCTGCGAACCAGCCGGGTCAGCAGGGCGGCGACGCTCCGGCCCGGTAGTCGATCCGTTCCATTCATTCACCGGGCGACTACGGGGGCGTCGGGAACTGCGGATCTGAGGTACCGTCCTCGGGGCCAGCTTCGGGCGAATTCCGGAACCGTTACCGCTCGCCTAGTCGCCTGACGAATATTTGGAGCTCCATCGCGCGTTGCGCCCCAGGGCCTCGACCTTAGCCGCGGCCCTCGACCCCAGCCCGCGGCCCCCGACCCTAGCCCGCCGACGCCGCCGAGTCGCCTTCGTTCATCGTTTGTTCCGCGGCGCGTCGCGCCCGACGGCGCCGCCGCCCAAGCGGTGCGGGCGGCACTTCGAGCAGCCCGTCGAGGCCCATCCCGGCCATGGCGGCGACCCCCGGATCGACCGCAGGCGGCTCCGCTGCGTACAGGTCGAGGAACGCGCGCACGACGTCCGGGTCGAACTGCGTGCCGGAGTGCATCTGGAGCTCGCGGACCGCCTCCTCGTGGCTCATCGCGAGCTTGTACGGCCGGTCGTGTGTCATGGCGTCGTACGCGTCGGCGACCGCGACGATCCGCGCGCCGAGCGGGATCTCCGGCCCGCGCAGGCCGTACGGGTAGCCGTGCCCCGAGAACCGCTCGTGGTGGTGGAGGATGATCGGCACCGCGTCGCGCAGGGCCGTCGCCTGCTCGAGGATCACCTGGCCGATCCGCGGATGCTGGACGACCGCCCGCCACTCGGCGGACGTCAGCGACGAGGGCTTCTCGAGGATCTCCTCGGAGACGGCGACCTTGCCGATGTCGTGGAGGAGCGCGGCGAGGCGGATGCGCTCGATCTCCCCGTCGGGCAGGTCGAGCCGGTGGGCGAGCTCGACCACGATCGAGGCGATGAGCGCGGACGGCCGGCCGCGGTAGTGGGGCATCGGGGTGATGACCGACGTCAGCGCGACCTCGGCCGCGTCGCGCGCCGCCCGCCCGACCGCCTGGGCACGCGCCCGCCCGCTGCTCGAGATCGGCGCCCGAGGCACGCGTGCATCGTCGTCCGGCTCGGCGAACACGTACGTCTGGTTGCGGCCGAGCGACTTCGCCGAGTACATCGCCGCGTCGGCGTCGCGCACGAGGGCGTCGGTGCGGAGCTGCTGGCCATGGCCGCCGGCGATCCCGATCGACACCGTGACGCTGAGCGCCGGGTTGCCCTCGACGGCGAACCGCCGGCCCTGGACGAGGTTGCGCAGCTTCTCCGCCAGGACCGCGGCTTCGTCGACGCCGGTCTCGGTGAGGAGGAGCATGAACTCCTCGCCGCCGTAGCGGCCGATCATGTCGGTCGCGCGCAGGTTCGTCCTGACCGTTTGCGCCACGTCCCGCAGGACGACGTCGCCGGCGCGATGCCCGTACGTGTCGTTCACCTGCTTGAAGTGGTCGATGTCGACGAAGGCCACCGACAGTGGGCGGTCGTAGCGGGTCGCCCGCTCGACCTCGGAGAACAGCTCGGCGAGGAGCGTCTGGCGGTTCGCGACGCCCGTGAGGCGATCGACCGACGCCGCGTCGTGCGTCTCGGCGAGCGCGCGCGCGAGCCCGTTCACGGCCCCGATGAGCCGGCCGAAGGGATCGTGATCGTTCGGCTCGAGGGTCGTGCCGCGATCGCCGGCCGCGATCCGCTCCGCGGCACGAACGATCGGGAGGAGCCGAAGACGCACATAGAGCCAGACGAGCGTCGCCGTGAGGCAGACCGCGATGAGGCCGATCGCCAGCGCGGCGGCGAGCGTCCGGGCGGCGCTCGAGGCGGCCGGATCGAGGGCCGACGGCACGGCGATGAGCAGGCCGAACAGCACGGCCGGGACGGCCAGCCCCAGGCCCCTCAGGATCCGGTTCACCGATGAAGCGTATCGGCGGGCCTCTGGCGGATGACCATCCCGAACGTACGGGACGCCCGCGCCGGAGGTCCCACGGGCAGCCGGGCGCCGACCCACGCTCCGCTGCGAGGGCGCGGCCGGCAGCCCCGTCCGGGCGTCCGTGCGGGGGAGGCCGGCTGCTATACTCCGCCCGTCTTCGAGTCCGCGGGCCCGGCCCGCCGCGAAGGAGAACGACGATCGCCCTCGAGGAAGGCGCCACGTTCGCCCCGTGAGACGAACGCGGACCTCCGACCGCCGTCAACGCCGGCTCCCCGGCGACGCGAGGGGGCAGTCTATCCAGGTCCCAGGCCGTATGGCCGGGGCCTTTTTCAGTGGCTCGCGCAGCCGCTTCAGTCGCCTCAGTCGCGTCCACTCGTGCATCGAGGAGCGGCCCTGATGCCGGCGACCGTCATCGTCGGGCTCCAGTGGGGTGACGAGGGCAAGGGCAAGACGACCGACTTCCTCGCCGAGCAGGTCGCCATGGCCGTCCGCTACCAGGGTGGCGACAACGCGGGCCACACGATCGTGCTCGGCGATGAGGTGTTCAAGCTCCATCTCGTGCCGTCCGGCGTGCTCTATCCGCACATCACGTGCGTCATCGGCCCCGGGGTCGTCGTCAACCCGGAGACGCTCATCGGCGAGCTCGACGGGCTCACCGCCCGCGGAATCGACGTCTCGAACGTGCGTGTCAGCCTCGGAGCGCACGTGATCATGCCCTACCACCCGGCGCTCGACCGGCGATCCGAGCAGCGTCTCGGCGGCGAGGCGGTGGGCACGACCGGCCGGGGGATCGGACCGGCGTACGCCGATCGTGCCGCGCGGGTCGGGCTCCGGATGGAGGACCTCCTCGACGAGGCGGCACTCCGCCACAAGCTCGAGCTCCTCCTGCCCGACAAGCGGCTCCTCCTCGGGGCGCGCGAGGACGACGAGGACCTCGCGCTCGAGGGACTCGTCGGGCGGGCACGATCGTGGGGCCGCCGGCTCGAGGCGCACATCGCGGACACGACCCAGCTCGTCCAGGAGGCGCTGCGCCGGGGCGATCACGTCCTGTTCGAGGGAGCG
>VBHW01000161.1:0-6731 GCA_005881055.1 Chloroflexota bacterium | reverse complement strand
TCCGTTCGTGACCTCCTCGAACGCCATCGCCGGCGGGGCGTGCACCGGCGGCGGGATCGGGCCGCTCCAGGTCGACGAGGTCATCGGCGTCATGAAGGCGTACTCGACCCGCGTGGGTTCGGGCCCGTTCCCGACCGAGCTGCGCGACGCGATCGGGGAGGGGATCGCCACGCGCGGCAACGAGGTGGGCACGACGACGGGTCGCCGACGCCGCGTCGGCTGGTTCGACGCCGTTCCGCTCCGTTACGCGGTCGCCGTGAACAGCGTGAGCGCGATCATGCTCAACAAGCTCGACATCCTGTCCGGGCTCGACCAGATCTGCCTGTGCGTGGCCTACGAGGTGGACGGACGACGGGTCGAGACCTGGCCGCCGCCGGCCGTGCTCGCCCGCGCGACGCCGATCTACGAGCGATTCGAAGGCTGGGGCGAGGCGATCCATGGGGTGCGCGCCCTGGCGGACCTGCCCGAGAACGCACGACGGTACGTCTCCGCGCTCGAGAGCCACGCCGGCGTCCCGATCGTGCTCGTGTCCGTCGGGCCGGAGCGGACCCAGACGATCGAGCGGGCCTGGCGGCCGATGCGTCGCTCGCCGGCGGCGACCGGCGATGGCCGGCCGGTAGGCGCGAATCGGCCCGCGAGCACGGTCCACCAGATCCGAGCAGTGAGCTGACGGTGCCCGGATGAGCCTGCCGGTCATGCCCACCCGGATCCTCATCGTCGGGGGCGGCGGCCGCGAGCACGCACTCGCCTGGAAGCTCGCGTCCGAGCCGGGCGTGAACGAGATCTTCGTGCTCCCGGGCTCCGACGGCATCGCGGAAGAGCCGCGCGTGCGAATCGTCGCCGCTGACCCGTCGAATGCCTCGGACGTCGTCGCGATCGCTCGATCCTTTGCGGCCGAGCTCGTCGTCATCGGCCCCGAATCGCCTCTTGCGGTCGGCGTCGCAGATGACCTCATCGACGCCGGGATCGCCGTGTTCGGTCCGACGGCCGCGGCGGCCCGGATCGAGAGCTCCAAGGCGTTCTGCCGGGAGATCGCGACCGCGGCCGGGGTGCCGATGGCCCGCGGCCGGGCGTTCCGTGCGGCGGATCGTCATGCCGCCCGTGAGCTGGCGGCGGAATTCGCCGCGAGCGGCGGCGCCGTCGTCAAGGTCGACGGATTGGCCGGGGGCAAGGGCGTCGTCGTGTGCGACACCGCGGACGAGGCAGCCGACGCGATCCGGGCGATCGAGGGCGACCTCGTCGTGGAGGAGCGACTGGACGGGCGCGAGGCGAGCGTCATCGCGCTCTGCGACGGTCGTGAGGCACTGGCGCTTCCGATCTCACGCGACTACAAGCGCCTCGGCGACGGCGACACCGGACCGAACACCGGTGGGATGGGCGCCTACTCTCCGCTGCCCGACCTTCCCGACGAAGCGACCGACGAGATCCTCGGCCGGTTCCACCGCCCGGTCCTTGGCGAGCTCGCCCGACGGGGGACGCCGTTCCGCGGCGCCCTCTACGCCGGCCTCATGCTCACGGCAGCCGGTCCGCGCCTCCTCGAGTTCAACGCTCGTTTCGGCGACCCGGAGACGCAGGTGATCCTGCCGAGGCTCGCAGGTCCGCTCGGGCCCGTTCTCCTCGCCGCGGCGCGCGGCTCGCTTCGAGCCGTCTCGCCGCTTCCGGTCGACCCCCGCGCGGCCGTCGGCATCGTCCTCGCGGCGGAGGGCTATCCGGGCGACCCTCGCCGCGGCGATCCCATCGAGGGAATCGACGACGCCCGGTACGCGGGCTCCCTGGTCTTCCATGCCGGCACCGCCCGCCGGCGCGGCGGCGGCTGGGGAACGAACGGGGGCCGGGTGCTGACGGTCGTGGACGTCGGCGGTGACCTCGAGGATGCGCAATTCGCCGCGGATCGCGGGGCCGCCCAGATCTCGTGGCCGGGGATGCAGCGGCGCCACGACATCGCGTCCCACGTCGCGTCGTCGAACCCAGTGCCACAGGCGGCAGCCTCGTGATCCCGCGCTACACGTTGCCGGAGATGGGTGCGATCTGGGCCGACGAGGCCCGGTTCGCGGCGATGCTCCGCGTGGAGATCGCGGTCGCCCGCGCGCAGGCGAACCGCGGCCTCGTCCCCGGAAGCGCCGTCGCTGCGATCGAGGCGAAGGCGACCGTCGACGTCGGCCGCATCGCCGAGCTCGAGCGGTCGACCGACCACGACGTCATCGCGTTCGTCAGCCAGGTCGCGGAGACCGTTGGGCCGGACGGCCGCTACCTCCATCTCGGGCTGACGAGCAGCGACGTCGTCGACACCGCACTGGCCCTCCAGCTGCGTTCCGCCGGCGAGCGGCTCATCGCCGACTGCGATGCGCTCATCGCGGTCCTCGTCCGACGCGCCCGGGCGGAGGCGGACACGCTGATGATGGGCCGCACCCACAGCGTCCATGCCGAACCGACGACGCTCGGGGCGAAGCTCGCCGGTTGGGCCTTCGAGCTCGACCGCGACCGCCGGCGCCTCACCTCCGCGGTCGACGACGTGGCGACCGGCAAGGTCTCGGGTCCGGTCGGGACGTACAGCCACCTCGGGCCGGAGATCGAGGCGGAGGTCCTCGCGGAGCTCGGAGTCCACGTCGACCCGGTCAGCACCCAGATCGTCCAGCGCGACCGGCACGCGGCGTTGCTCGCCGCGATCGCGATCACCGGCGGCTCCCTGGAGCGCTTCGCGACCGAGATCCGCAACCTCCAGCACACCGAGATCGGCGAGCTCCAGGAGCCGTTCCGCGCCGGCCAGAAGGGCAGCAGCGCGATGCCCCACAAACGCAACCCGATCGTCTGCGAGCGGATCGCCGGCCTCGCGCGGCTCCTCCGGGGCTACGCGCACACCGCGTTCGAGGACCAGCCCCTCTGGCACGAACGGGACATCAGCCACAGCAGCGCCGAGCGGGTGATCCTGCCCGACGCGACGATCCTCCTCGACTACATGCTCGTGAAGTTCGCCGGCGTCATGGAGGGCCTCGTCGTCCGGGGCGAGCGGATGCGCGAGAACATCGAGCGCGGGCTCGGGCTGCACGCAAGCAGCCGCGTCCTCGTGGCGCTCGTGGACGAGGCCGGCTGCTCGCGCGAAGATGCGTATGCGATCGTCCAGCGCGCGTCGCTTCGGGCCGCCGACGAGCGCCGACCCCTGCGCGAGCTGCTGGCCCTCGATCCGCTCGTCGCCAAGCGACTCTCGCTCGCGGCGCTCGACGCGTGCTTCGACGACGCTGCCGCGCTCCGCCACGTCCCCTCGATCATCGCCCGCCTCGAAGCACTCGAACGGAGGAGCCATGTCGCTCGCTGAGATGTTCGTGCGGTCCGGCAAGGTCCGGGACCTCTACCGACTCGGCGACGATCGGCTCCTCATCGTCGCCTCGGACCGCCTCTCGGCGTTCGACGTCGTCCTGCCGACGCCGATCCCCGACAAGGGCAAGGTCCTCACCGGCCTCTCGCGGTTCTGGTTCGGCGCGACGTCCGGCATCGTCGCGAACCACCTCATCACCACGGACCCCGACGCGCTGCCGCCCGACCTCCAGCGAGCCGTCATCCGCCAGTCGGAGCGGTCACGCGACGACGACGAGATCGCCGTCGAGGCCCTGCGCGGCCGGATGATGCTCTGCCGGGAGGTCGACATCCTGCCGGTCGAAATCATCGTCCGCGGCTACATCGCCGGCAGCGGCTGGAAGGCCTACCAGGCCACTGGCGAGCTGTGCGGACTCCGCCTGCCGGAGGGCATGCGCGAGAGCGACCGGCTGCCCGAGCCGATCTTCACGCCCTCGACGAAGGCCGAGCAGGGCGCCCATGACGAGAACATCCCGTTCGATGAGATGGTCGAGCTGCTGGGCGGCGACAACGCCGCCCGTGCGTTGGCTGAGCGAGTCCGCGATGTCGCCCTGCGGCTCTATGGGTACGCAGCGGCATTGACAGAGCGCGTCGGCATCCTCGTCGCGGACACGAAGTTCGAGTTCGGGACGGATCCGCGCACGGGCGAGCTCGTCCTCGCGGACGAGGTCCTGACACCCGACTCGTCGCGGTTCTGGGAGGCCGCCGCATTCGAGCCCGGGGGCGCGCAGCCGTCGTACGACAAGCAGTTCGTCCGCGACTGGGCCGTGGGGCAAGACGGCCCCCGGTCCGGAGCTGCCGGCCGACATCGTGGCCGGCACGCGCGAGCGCTATGTTGCGGCCTTCGAACGGATCACGGGCGCGAGCTTCGCGCGGTACCTCGCCGGCGACGAGATCGTCCGTGACCGCTGACGGAGCCACTGTGTCGGGCGGAGCGGCCGTGTCGAGCGGGGCCGCCGCGACGAATGGCGGCGCGTTCCGGTTCGCCGTGAACGTGACCCCGAAGCCGGGCATCCTCGACCCCCAGGGCCGTGCCGTCGAGGCCAGCCTGGGCCACCTCGACGTTCACGGTGTCACCGACGTCCGGGTGGGCCGCCGCGTGGAGCTGACGGTGACCGCCGGTTCGGAGGCAGAGGCACGCGCGACGGTCGATCGGCTCGCCTCGGAGCTGCTCGCCAACCCGCTCATCGAGGCCTACGCCGTCGAGCTCCTCGGCGGCGTCGCGCAGCTGGAGGCGGCCAGGTGACGCGGATCGGGGTCGTCGTCTTCCCGGGCAGCAACTGCGACCGCGACACGCTCCGAGGGCTCGAGCTCGCCGGCGCCGAGGCGGTTGCGCTGTGGCACGAGGTCGCCGATCTCGACGGCGTCTCCGCGGTCGTCCTGCCGGGCGGGTTCGCGTACGGCGACTACCTGCGGGCCGGCGTCATCGCACGATTCAGCCCGGTCATGCGCAGCGTCGCGGCGTTCGCCGCGGACGGCGGGCTCGTGCTCGGGATCTGCAACGGCTTCCAGGTCCTCGCCGAGGCGGGCCTCGTCCCCGGTGCACTCCTCCGCAACCGGGGCCTGCGCTTCCTTGGCCGCGACGTGCGGATCGTCGCGGAGCGCCTCGACACTCCGTTCACCCGCGAGGTGCCCGACAGGCACCCGCTGCGGATGCCGATCGCCCACGGCGAGGGCTGCTACTACGCGGACGAGGAGTCGCTGAGCGCCCTCGAGGCGGAGGGTCGGGTCCTGTTCCGCTACGCCGACGGGCACGCCGCGTGGACCGGCGACGCGGAATCCAACCCGAACGGCTCGCTGCGAGGGATCGCCGGCGTCCTCAATGCGGCCGGCAACGTCGCAGGCCTCATGCCCCACCCGGAGCGGGCGAGCGAGGCGATCCTCGGGTCGGACGACGGCATGCTCATCCTCCGCTCGCTCGTCGCCTCGGCGGCGGAGCGCACGGCCGGGATGCCGGCCGTCGTGGGGGCGTCGTGACGGTCGAGCCCGTGTCTACCGAGTGGTCGACCGAGGGCGCTCCCGACCGTGCCGCCCAGCCGGTCGTCGACCAACCCACCGGACTGCCGATCTCTCGGGGTGCTGCCACGTGGGCGGCCGTCCCGCCGCCGGCGCCGCTGCATCGGGCGCTCGGACTCACGGACGACGAGCTCGAGGCGATCCGCGAGCGACTCGGCCGCGACCCGAACGAGCTCGAGCTCGCGATGTTCGGCGTCATGTGGAGCGAGCACTGCTCGTACAAGAGCAGCCGCCCGCTGCTGCGGACCCTTCCGACCGCGGGCGAGGGCGTCGTCGCCGGCCCGGGCGAGAACGCAGGGGTCGTGGCGATCGGCGATGGGCTCGGGGTCGCGTTCAAGATCGAGTCGCACAACCACCCGAGCGCCGTAGAGCCGTACCAGGGCGCGGCGACCGGCGTCGGCGGCATCCTCCGCGACATCTTCACGATGGGCGCGCGACCGATCGCCGTGCTCGACGCCCTCAGGTTCGGCGACCCGGCCGACGCGCGGACGCGCCGCCTCGTCGACGGCGTCGTGCGCGGCGTGGGTGGCTACGGCAACTGCGTCGGCGTCCCCACGGTCGGCGGCGAGCTCGTCTTCGACCCGAGCTATGCCGGCAACCCGCTCGTCAACGTCATGGCGATCGGGCTCGTCCGGCTGGACCGCCTGACCTTCGCCCGAGCCAACGGGCCGGGCAACCTCGTCATGCTCATCGGCTCGACGACCGGCCGCGACGGCATCGGCGGGGCATCGGTCCTCGCGTCGGCGACATTCGCGCATGATGATCCGTCCAAGCGGCCGTCGGTCCAGGTCGGCGATCCCTTCGCGGAGAAGCTGCTCATCGAGGCGAGCCTCGAGCTCATCGAGCGCGGCCTCGTCGAGGGCCTCCAGGACCTCGGTGCCGGCGGTCTCACGTGCGCGACCTCGGAGACGGCGGACCGAGCCGGGACCGGCATCGTCGTCGACCTCGACGCGGTGCCGCGCCGGGAACCAGTGATGGCCCCGTTCGAGGTGATGATCTCGGAGAGCCAGGAGCGCATGTGCGCGATCGTCCGGCCCGATCGAGCCCCGGCCGTGCGCGAGGTCTGCGAGCGCTGGGGACTCCCCGTCGCGGTCGTCGGGCGGGTGACCGCGGACGGCGACGTGACCGTCGTGGAGGGAGGCCTCGACGCCGACGGACGGCCCGCCGGGGGCTCGCGGGTGCTCGCGCGCGTTCCAGCCCACGCGCTCGCGTCGGGCGCGATCGTCCACGAACGGCTCGCCGCACCGCCGCCGCGCGTCCGGCAGGCGCCCGCGCCCGGCGCGGCCGAGGAGTCGACCGACCATCTCCCCGAGCGGGGGATGGATCCGGGTGCTGTCCTCCTCGCCCTCCTCGGGAGCGCGAAC
>VBHW01000160.1:3026-3388 GCA_005881055.1 Chloroflexota bacterium | reverse complement strand
CCTCCGGCTACGGCGGACCCTGCCATTTCCGGTGCTATCCGATCTTCCGACCTCCGTATCGACGTGAGCCGAGAGCCCGGCTCGGGCGGTGGCTCCCCCCTGCGAGGCATCATCTGGTCCGAGGTGATCGCGCCGAACGCGGCCGACGGCGCCTGGCGGCGGCGCGCCAGCTGGAGTGCCGCCCCGATCGCGCCGAGCACCGTGGCATTCGGTCCCAGCCTCGACACCCGGAACTCCGGCAGGAGCGGTGCGTGGCGCCCGACTCGGGCCGCGATGTCGCCGAGGTACGGCTCGAGGGAGCGCCCGACACCGCCGTCGAAGATTACGGCCGCCGGGTCGAACGCGCCGACGAGGGCGATGAC
>VBHW01000160.1:0-2980 GCA_005881055.1 Chloroflexota bacterium | reverse complement strand
CGCCGCCTCGAAGACGGCCTGTGGACTGACGGAATCGGGCGCGAGGACCGATCCGTCCGGCGACGCTCGAAGGAGCGTCGCGGCGCGGCGCGCGATCGCGGGACCGGTCGCGACGCGCTCGAATCCGCCGAGGCCGCCGGCGCCCGGCTCGGCGAGCTGCTCGCGCGTGAGGACCATGTAGCCGACCTCGCCGGCCGCGTTGTGGTGGCCCTTGACGAGCCGACCGTCGACGACGGCGGCCGCGCCGATCCCGGTTCCGATCGAGAGCGTCACGAAGTCGCGGAGGTGGCGGGCCTCGCCGCGCCACGCCTGGGCGAGCGCGGCCAGGTCGACGTCGTTCTCGACGGTGAACGGCACGTCGACGTCCTTGGCGAGCCGGCCGAGGAGGTCGAAGCCCTGCCAGTCGACGTTCGGGCCACCGAGCGCCCGACCGGTCTGCGCGTCGACGATCGCGGGCACGCCGATCGCGATCGCTGCGACCGGCAGGCCGCGCTCGGCGGACTCGGCCCGGAGACGGTCGATGCACCGGCGGAGGGTCGCGTACGCGGACGATCCTTCGCGGGTCGGCCGGACATCTTCGGCGAGGATCGACCCGCCAAGGTCGGCGAGCGCCCCGTGGCAGCGCGTGCCGCCGAGGTCGACGGCCACGACCGCGCCGGCGCCCGGATTGAACGAGATGCGGCTCCGAGGCCGGCCCGCGCCGCCGGCGCTGCCCTCGGACTCCTGGATGAGCCCGGACTCGCGGAGCCTGTGGACGAGGCGGCTCACGGATGCCGCCGACATCGCGAGCTCGCGGGCGATCTCCGGCCGGGTCGTGTCTCCGCGCTCGCGGATGAAGTCGAGGACGAGGAACTCGTTCACCTCGACCATCGACCGGTGACGGAGTCCCGGCATTCGTTCCTTCCTGAAAGAAACAAATGGAGGATATGGCGCGGAGATGCGGGGCGCAAGGGGGAATCGGCGATGTCCAGGGCTCGTCGAGGCCTTGGCCAGCAGCGCGCGGCGCCGGCCCACCATGGCGGCCTATAGTCCGGCGATGGAGGCTCCGCTCGACCCGCCACCGGCGCGGCCGGACGATGCCGGTTTTCTTGCCGGGTACGAGCACGCCACGTTCGAGGCCGGTGGAATCGCCCATCCGATCCTGCGCGGCTCCGCGAACGGTCCGATCGTCATCGTCATCCACGAGCTGCCGGGCGTGACGCAGCGAACGATCGCAGTCGCCGACCGGATCGGCCGGGCCGGATTCACGGTCGTGCTGCCGGAGCTCCTCGAACCCGGTCGCATTCTCGGCAACCTGCGAACGGTCTGCGTCGCCGCCGAGTTCCGCGCGTTCGCCAGGCGGGCCTCCCGACCGGTCGTGGACTGGCTCCGCGCCCTCGCGGCGAGCGAGTACGCCCGGGCCGGGTCGATCGGGCCGGGCGTGGGCGTCGTCGGCATGTGCTTCTCGGGCGGGTTCGCCTTCGCGATGGTCGCCGATCCGATCGTCGAGGCCGCCGTGGCCAGCCAACCAGCATTGCCGTTCCCTTTCCCCGGCGTGCGAGACGACGTCGGCGCATCGAACGCCGAGCTCCAGGCGATCGCGGGACGCGGTGCCGCCGGATTCGCGGCCCGCACGCTCCGCTACCAGCGCGACCCGCTCTCGCCGTCGGTGCGGCACCGCCGCATCCGGACGCTCCTGCCGGCGACGGCCACGGTCGAGATCCGCACCTGGAATCCACTCGACCATCCCGTCCTCGCGAACGCGATCTCGGCACAGCCCGGCACCGCACTGGCGGACGCCCTCGATGGGACGATCGCGTATCTGGCAGGCCGACTCCGGCCGGGCCCGGCGCCATCGGCCCCGACCGAACGGAGCTCCACCTGACGATGAACGACACGCCGGGCGAGGGCCCCCGGATCGTCGACGCTCCCGA
Organism: Chloroflexota bacterium; assembly: GCA_005881055.1. GTDB lineage: Bacteria > Chloroflexota > Limnocylindria > Limnocylindrales > CSP1-4 > C-114. The sequence continues at coordinate 1,067 of VBHW01000160.1, read as the reverse complement.
CGCCGGCCGCTACGAGGCGCGGCTCGACGGCCAATTGGTCGGCTTCTCCGAGTACAGGCTCCGCCAGGACAGGATCATCTTCGTGCACACCGTGGTCCTGCCCGAGTTCGAAGGACGCGGGTTCGGCAGCCGCCTCGCGGCGGGGGCACTCGACGACGCGCGGGCCCGCGGCCTGAGCGTCGTGCCCCGCTGCCCGTTCATCGCGGCCTACATCCGCGGTCATCCCGCGTACGCCGACCTCGTGTCCGGATCCGCTGGCGAGGGACCTGCACAGCCCGCCGTCGACTGACGTCACGCGGCCCGCTGATGCCCGCCGAGCTAGCGGCGCCGACCGCTCCGCCCGCCCCGGGCCCCGCGACCCTGCCGGCCGCCCTTGCGGGGAACGGGACCGGGTCGCCCGGCCCGCCCACCGTAGCCCGCACCCGCGGCCCCGCCACTCATCCGGCGCATGGCGACGAGGAGGACGACGGCACCGGCGGCGAGGGCGAGGCCGGCCGCCACGAGCAGTGCTGGCGGAAAGCCAGCGGAGCCTCCGCCGGGACCGCCCGGCGACGTCTCGGGCGACGCGGGCGCACCGGACGCCGGGATGCCGCTCGCCGGCGCTCCGCCGGCGGCGACGAGCGCGAAGTCGCCGAAGTCCGTGACGACGGCGAGGAACATCGCGCCCAGCCCGGCCGGCGACGTCTGGAGTGGCGCCCAGGCGGTCCCGTTGAAGCGCTCGATCGTCGCGTCGAACACGTCCTCCGGCCCACGCATGACGAGGCTGACCTTCGCAGATGCCGGCGCCGTGATCGGGCGACCGTCCTGGGACGTGACGGCGATGCGATAGACGTTCCCGGCGATGTGGCCGTCGGCGGGGGAGCCCTCCGCCGGGATCGGGGCGATCGAGACCTTGATCGTCGTCGTGCCGGACGGCAGGACGAGGGTGCCGGGCGCCGCGAAGACCTGCGCCTGTGGCGGCTGCTCCGGCGTCGCGACCGCCACGAGCGGGCTCCGGCCGCCGCTGATCGGGATGTCGGCCGTGGAGCCCTTCGCGTCGCCGGCACGGCCGGGGGGTGGGTTCAGCC
>VBHW01000167.1 GCA_005881055.1 Chloroflexota bacterium | reverse complement strand
TCGGCTGCCCGGCCCGCGCCGACGAGGCGGGGCAGGAACCAGCTCGCGCCGCTGTCCGGGACGAGGCCGACGCGGCCGAACGCCAGGACGAAGCTCGCGCCCTCGGCGGCCAGGCGGATGTCGCACGCGAGCGCCAGCGAGCAGCCCGCCCCGGCCGCGACTCCGTTGACAGCCGCGACGACCGGCTTCGGCAGGCGGGCGATCGCGAGGATCACCGGGTTGTAGCGGTCGCGGAGCTCGTCGGCGAGGGTCGGCTCCGAGCCGCCGAACGTCTCGCGCAGGTCCTGGCCCGCGCAGAAGGCGCGGCCCTCGCCCGTCAGGACGACGGCCCGGACCGAGCGGTCGCGTCCCGCGGAGCGGAGCGCCGCCAGGAGCTCGGTCTTCATGGGTCGGTCGAGGGCGTTGAGCGCGTCCGGCCGGTTCAGCGTGATCGTGGCCACCCCGTCCGCGACGTCGAGACGGATCGCGGTATAGGCGGCGGTCGTGCCGGCCATCAGCGGACGGTCAGCCCGCGAACTCGACGAGCTGCCCCCCGACGAGCTCGAACACGCGCCGGTCGATGGGTTCGTCCGCACCGCCCGAGTGCTCGATGACGAACTCCGCGAAGAGCCGCGCGAATTCGGCATCGCCCGGCCGAAGCGCCCCGGCGAGCAGCAGGTGGCGCTCCGGCAGGCCGACGAGGACGCGTCCGGCCGCGCCGAGCTCGCGCGCGAGGTGCTCCCGTACATCGGGCAGGAGGACGCGGGCGGCATCGTTGCCCTCGCCGGTGTCGGAAGACAGGAGGCGACGATCGCCCGAAACCTCGTCGGTCCACGGCGCGCGGGCCGACCAGGACGCGAGGTTGGCGATCGCGGCGTCCTGGACGTCCTCGGGGCCGACGCCCCAGGAAAGCAGGTGGTCGCCGTTCACCACGATGTCGAACCCGTCGGCCGCCATCGTGTAGACGACCGGGATGCCGCACGGGCCCTCGTCGAGGAGCGGCTGGGTGTGCGCCTTGCTCGAGGGTTCGGCGCCATGCACCTCGGCCTCGGTGATCGGCATGCCCTGCGTGCCGACCGGCCGGAGCGCGGGGACGATGAGGGCCGACGCGGCGCGGAAGTCGTGCTCCGGTGTCATCGACGGGGAGGTTGGCGGATGACCCTGGGGCGGGTGGTGCCCGCTCACCGGCGAGTGCTGGTCGAAGGGGCGTCCCGGATCGACTCCGGCGGGCTGTCTCCCATGTCCCGCCCGATGTCGCGGCCGTAGTCGCCGCCGCCTGCGCCGAGATCGCGCTCCATGTCCTCTCCCGTCCTGCTCCGCGCTCTCGATCCTGCCCGACCGTACCGGCTAGCGCCCTGTCCAGGTCGGCGGCCGCTTCTCGTCGAACGCGGCCATCCCCTCTCGCTGGTCCTCCGTGCCGAACAGGGCGAAGAAGTTCCTCCGCTCGAGCTCAAGCCCTGCCGCGAGCGGCAGCTCGCTCGCGCTCCTGATCGCGTCCTTCGCCGCCCGGACCGCGAGCGGCGGCAGCGCGGCGATCCGCGCTGCGAGCTCGAGCGCCGCCCCGAGCGTGTCCTCCGCCGGCACGACGGTCGTGATGAGGCCGATGCGCTCGGCCTCGCGCGCGGGGATCGTCCGCCCGGTGAGGATCGCCTCCATCGCCTTCGCCTTCCCGACGGCTCGCGTCAACCGCTGGGTCCCGCCCGCTCCGGGCATGACGCCGATCCTGATCTCCGGCTGGCCGAACTGGGCGTCGTCGCCGGCCACGATGATGTCGCAGCTCATCGCGAGCTCGCATCCGCCGCCGAGCGCGTACCCACGGACGGCCGCCACGATCGGCGTCCGGATGCGCGCGATCCTGTCCCATGCCGTGAATTCGTCGCCCCGCAGGAGCGAGGCCGGCGTCTGGCCGGCGAGCTCGTGGATATCGGCACCGGCGGCGAACGCGCGGTCGCCGGCGCCCGTCAGGACGATGCAGTGGCAGGCCTCGTCCGCATCGAGCGCCTCGAGGGCGGCGGCGAGCTGGCGGAGGAGTGCGAACGAGAGCGCGTTCAGCTGGTCCGCCCGATCGATCGTCACCAGGGCGACGTGCTCGGCACTCGGTCCCGGGACGTCGCCGCCTGGCGCTCGGCCGGCCGGCAACGGAGCGGGGAACGCCACTCGAACGAGACGGGCGGCCTCGGACTTCGCCGCAGGCGGCGGAGCGGTGGCTCGCGCGTCGGTCATCCGGCCTCCTCGTCGTGCTGGGTGACAGTATCCATGCTTCGGCCAGTCGGCAGCTCGCGTTCGCGTCGGCCCTCCTCCGCGGTCAAGGCTCCCGCTCACTGCTCGCGCCTGCTCGCGCCTGCTCGCGCTCAGGGCTCGCATTCACGCCTCGTCGTGCGTCGCCCGGTCGCGGGCGACCGCCTCGGTCGAGCGGTAGAAGCCCCCGCAGGCGTCGTTGAACAGGGCAGGCCGTTGGACCATCACCTCGTGGCCGCAGCCGGGAGCCACGAAGAGTCGGGCGTCGGGCAGCTGGCGCATGATCCCCCACGCGTGATCGACGGGCGTGAACGGATCGCGATCGCCCACGCAGACGAGGGCCGGCAGCTCCACGCGGCGCATGTCGCGCGGGGTCAGGAGCGGCTGAGCCGCCACGTCGGCCGCGATCGCCGGCAGCAGCCGACGCCACGCCCCGGCTCCCTGTCCGGCATCGTGCCGCCGCGCGAGCGTCGCCGCCCAGGCCGGGTCGGCATCGGCGCGCGCCGGGTCCATGAGCCGCCGCGCGACGCTCGCTCGAGGCTCGCGCTGCGTCGTAATGCCCGCGATGACGAGCGTCCGCAGCCGCTCCGGAACGCGCGTTGCGAACATCAGCGCGGTCATCGCGCCCATCGAGAAGCCCAGGAGGTGGAAGGTCTCGAGGCCCACGGCGTCGGCGAACGCTCCAAGGTCCGCGACGAGCATCTCGTTCGACCAGCCGTCGGCCGCGTCCCAGCGGGTCCGCCCGTGACCGCGTGCGTCGGGCAGGTACAACCGGAACGCGCGCGAGAAGAGCGGTATCTGGGCGGCGTAGTCCTCGCGGCCGATCGACGTGGCGCTGTGCAGCATGACGAGGGGCGGTCCCGCGCCCTCCGCGTCGTAGCCGATCTCGATCCCGTTCGCCTGGACGGACGGCATCGCTGGCTAGTCGGCAGGCCGGCCCTCGGGGACGAGCTCGCGAGCTCGCTCGACCCGAAGGTAGCGACGGCGGTAGTACAGGAGCGGCACGGCGTGGCGCTCGTCGGTGTCGAGCGCATCGACGCGGGCGATGTACAGGTCGTGGTCGCCGACCGAGATCGTCTGCTCGACCGTGCACTCGAGCGTTGCGATCGCGTCGTCGAGGAGGACGAGGCCCGTCTCGCCCGGATGCCATGCGGCGCCGCAGAACTGTTCCACGCCGGGGGTGACCTCGGCCCCCGCGAAGCAGTCCGAAAGCTCCTGCTGATCCTCGCCGAGGATGTTCACGGCGTACCGCCCGGCCTGCCGCAGGAACGGGGTGATCCGTCGCCGTCGGTCGATCGCGATCATGACGAGCGGGGGATCGAGGCTCACTGAGCTGAGCGCGTTGACGGTGATGCCCCAGGGCCGGCCCTCGGCATGGGCCGTGACGACCGTCACGCCGGTCGCGAAGTGACCCATGACCTTGCGGAACGACGTGCGGCTGAGCTCCATCGGGCGCAGTGTAGGCGAGCGTCCCTCGACAGCCCCGATGCGCGGAGGGCGGCCGTGCTCCCGGCTACACTCGGCGCATGACGAGCGTCGACGCCGGGAAGGTCGGCGGTTCCGCTGCCGGGGCTGGCGGCGCCACTCGCGTCGAACGCGACTCGATGGGCGAGCTGGCCGTCCCGGCCGACGCCCTCTACGGAGCGACGACGCAGCGCGCGGTCATGAATTTCCCGATCTCGGGCCAGCCGATGCCGCGCGGGTTCATCCGTGCGCTCGCACTCGTCAAGCGGGCGGCCGCCGAGACGAACGCCGACCTGGGCGTCCTGCCGCGCGACGTCGCCGCGGCCATCGCGGAGGCAGCGCAGGCGGTCGCCGACGGCGCGCACGACGAGGCGTTCCCGATCGACGTGTACCAGACGGGCTCCGGCACGTCGACGAACATGAACGCCAACGAGGTCATCGCCCACCTCGCGGGCGAGCGCCTCGGGCGGCCGGTCCATCCGAACGACCAGGTCAACGCCGGACAGTCGTCCAACGACAACATCCCGACGGCGATGCAGCTCGCGGCGGCGATGGCGATCGAGGCCGACCTGCTGCCCGCGCTCGAGACCCTGCGGGCCGCGCTCTCGGACAAGGCGGCCGAGTTCCACGACGTCGTCAAGACCGGCCGGACGCATCTCCAGGACGCGACGCCGATCCGGCTCGGCCAGGAGTTCGAGGGCTACGCGGGCCAGGTGGCCGACTCGATCCGGCGCGCCCGGGCCGCGGAGGAGGAGCTGCTCGCAGTGCCGCTCGGCGGGACGGCCGTGGGAACCGGCATCAACACGCACCCCGAATACGCCGCGCGGACCGTGACACGCCTCGCCGGGCTGACAGGGCTGCCGGTCCGTGAGACCGAATCCCATTTCCATGCCCAGGCCACGCTCGACGCGGTCATCGCGGCTCACGGCGGCCTCCGAGCGATCGCCCTCAGCCTCTGGAAGGTGGGCAGCGACCTGCGGCTCATGGGGATGGGACCGCGGGCCGGCCTCGGGGAGATCGCCCTCCCAGAGACGCAGCCGGGCTCGAGCATCATGCCCGGCAAGGTGAACCCGGTGATCATCGAGAGCATGCTCATGGTCGTGGCGCGTGTCGTCGGCAACGACGCGACGATCGCGTTCAGCCAGACCGGGAGCCTCCTCGAGCTCAACGTCATGATGCCGGTCGCGGCCGCGGCGATCCTCGAGTCGGTCGAGCTGCTCGCGGCCTCCGCCAGCAACTTCGCCGAACGCTGCGTCCGCGACATCCGGGCCACCGGTCGCGGGCCGGCACTCGTCGAGCAGGGGCTCATGCTCGCGACGGCGCTCGCTCCGGTGATCGGGTACGACGAGGCCGCGAAGCTGGCCAAGGAGGCCCTGAAGAGCGGCCGGACGATCCGCGCGCTTGCCCTCGAGCGCGGGATCGCACCGGACGAGCTCGATCGCATCCTCGATCCCGCCCGGATGACGGCGCCCGGCTACGAGGGCGGAGCCGGTGGCGGCTGAGATCACGCGGCCCGCGCACTGCCCGGCAACGGCAGCCGCGCTCGGTCCCGGGCTCGTGCCACGCCGCTACAATCCGCCGCGATGACCGAAATCCGCCTCTGGGATCGCGCGTCGCGCCTGCCGGTTCCGGCGAACGGCCGCCGCCCGCATTGCCGCCGGGCCTCCCCTCCGTCGAGCTGCTGTTCAACTTCATGCGAGACGCCGAGACGCGCTTCCAGACGCTGCTGATGCGGATCGAGGAGACGTCCGCCACGACCCACGGCGATCACCGCACCATCATCGAGACGACGCTGCGCCACCCGGGCGAGGCGAAGGTCATCACGTCGGACCCGGAGCGCGGCATCGCCGGCAACTACGAGCTCTGGATCTCGGACGGGATCACGGTGCGCACGTACTCGGCCCCCAACAAGCTCGGCACCGAGCGACCGGTCCGGCGGAGCGTCGTCGGGCTCGACGATCCCGACCTGCCCGGCATGTCCACGGTCTACCGGCCGGTGACGCCGCTGCCGATGGAGACGCTGCCGGACACCTTCGTGCACCCCGCGGGGTACTGCCAGAACGTCCTCGCAACCGGCCTCTGCTGGATCGGCGGCACGACCGAGGTCGGCGGCCGCGAGGCGGTGGTCCTCGAGTGCGACCACCCACGGACGATCGAGGTCGTCGCCGACCGGCCCGACCACCACCAGCAGGTCTGCGTTGACCGGGAGACGGGGGTCATCACGCGGCTCGTCGAGACGATCGGCGACGCGGTCACGCGTGACGCCGCCGTGACGAGCCTCCTGCCGGACGCGCCGCTGCCGCCGACGGCCTTCGAGTTCACGTTCCCGAGCGGCGCGGCGATCCTCTTCTAGGCCGGTTACGCTCGCTTCCCGGCTCGCCCTGCCCCAGGCCCGCGCCATTTCACGTGTTCACGGGCGTTATCCACGCGGACCCATCTCCGCCACGCCAAATGCCTCGCGTGGCGGGCAGCCGGCACGGGTCCCGAGCGTGGAGCGGCGGCGGCGCCGAGGCTAACGCCCGCCACCTGGACATCTGGCGCGGCGAGGCGCTCCTCCCGGCGCATCTGCACCTGTGGCTGACGTTATCGGCCGATTCGGCCCCCAACGACGCCAAATGCACCGCTGGCTGACGTTATCGGACGATTTCGCCCACCACGGGACCAAATGCGCGGCTGGCTGACGCTTGCAAGACGGTCCGTGCGTGAGCGATCTGGCAGGGTCCGACTTAACGCCAGTGAACGCGATCATTTGGCGCGAACGACGGCCGACCGCGGTCGGCCTCGCCCGATCAGCCGGTGGTCTCGGCCATCTCGAGGTCTCGCTCGATCATGGCGAGCTCCTCATCGGAGCCCTGGACCTTGGGTCCCTTGAACCAGTTCTTCGCCGACAGGACCCACCAGCCGCCGGCGAACAGGACGACGACGCCCACCGCTACCGGCGCGTAGTTGAAGTTCGCGGGGTTGTCCACCGGCGTCACCTGCGGCAGCAGGAACAGGACCGCGATGAAGACCACCCAGATCGTCGCCACGGTCCCGATGATCCG
>VBHW01000166.1 GCA_005881055.1 Chloroflexota bacterium | reverse complement strand
GTGCGGCGGCTCGGGCAGCATCGCGCTCCTGACCAACGACGAGGCGGGAACGCGCAGCTCGCTCAAGGAGGCCGGCTTCACGCCGCGCGAGGTCGAGGTGGTGCCGACGTCCCTCGCGAACCGCCCCGGCTCGCTCGCCGAGGTCGCCCGCAAGCTCGCCGACGCTGGAGTGAACATCGAGGCGGCGATGCCGACCGGGATGTCCGGTAATGACGTCATCGTGGCGTTCGCGACGAGCAACCCCGCGAAGGCGCGCGAGGCCCTCGGTTCGAAGGTCCTTGCCGGCATCTCCGGCTGAGCCCCGGCGGCCACCGGCCGCCGTCACCCACACGTGCCCGAAGCCCCGGCGACCGCCGGGGCTTCGTCATGTCCGCCTGGCGCAGGCTTGTTCGGATGATGCCCGCCGGGGCATCACGCGGCTCCTCGACGCCGCCAACCCGCGTCGTCGGACAACATCTATTTGACCGCGTCGGCGACAATGGCGGCGCCATGGGCCCGGGGCGAGGTGCGCGCCGGCTCGTGACGTGCAGGAGCTGAGCCCAGGCTCGTCGTGACCGGTTGCGCGGGTACGGCGCGCCGGGAGGGAGGCTGAGCGCGTGGTCATCGGTGTGGCGGATCTCCTCGGGGCCCTGACGGTCCTGATGGAGGCCCTGTTCGCGCTCGTCTTCGTCGGGGCCGTGATCGCCGCCATCCGCGGTCACGACCCGCTGGCTCGGGACGTTGCCCTCGTGTTCCTCACGCTCGGCCAGCTGTTCGTCCTCGAGGTCGCGCGACGGGTGTACGGCACCGCGGCCCTGCCGGTCCCGCTGGCAGCGGTGGTCGTCGCCCTCCTCCTCGCGCAGCCGTGGTTCACGCTGCGCCTCGTCTCGCGCATCCGCCCTGTGCCGAGCTGGATGCTCGTCGCGTCTGCCGTGGCGCTCATCGGCGGCGCCCTGCCGATCGCCGTCCTCGGGGCCGCGCAAGGGCGGATCTTCGCCCCCGTCGTCGTCGGCGCCTTCATCGCGACCGACGCCCTCGCGGCGGCGTACTTCATCCTCGAGGCGCGCCGGCGGGTCGGGGGAGCGCGGATTCGTCTGGCCATCGCCGGACTCGCGACGGCCGCGCTGGCGGCAGCGATCCTCGTGAGCGTCGCGGCCCCGTCGACGTCCACGACCGATGTGTCCTTCGGGCAGGTGGCGGCCAGGCTCACCGCGCTGCTGTCGGCCATCGGGTATGCGATCGCCTTCATGCCGCCGCGCTGGCTCCGCCAGACATGGCTGGCGAACACCGCATACCGGGACGTGCAGGAGCTGCTCGGGTCGCGGGCCGACGAGGACGCGGCGAGTCTCTGGCGGCGGTTGGCCGCGGCGGCCGAGGCGGTCACCGGCGGCACCGCGGCCGTGCTCGCCGAAGATGCCGACGGCACGGTCAGGGCGGCGAGCCGCACTGAGCTCGTGCCACCGGGAACGGTCCTCGCGACCGCGATGGGCACGGTCGGCTCGATCACCCGGGCGACGCCCCGTCGGCTCCTCCCTGCGCCGATCGGCATCCAGCTCGTCGATGACCTGGCCGAGCGCGCCGGCGCGCGCTACGCGGCGGTCATCCCGGTGCGAGGCTTCGAGGATCGGGTCGCCATCGTCACGCTTTCCCAGTACGCCAGCCTGTTCGGCGCGGACGACGCCGACCTCCTCTCTGCCCTCGGTGCGTGGACCGCCCTCCTCGTCGAACGGCGGGTCGTGCTCGCCGAGCAGGAGCTGCTGACGGAGCGGGTATCCGCCACGGTCACGGCCCTCGAGGGCGCGAACCGCGCGAAGAGCGACTTCCTCGCGAGCATGAGCCACGAGCTGCGGACGCCGATGAGCGCGATCATCGGGTTCAGCGACCTCATGCGCCGCGAGCCGCGCTCCGGAGAGTCCGAGGGCATCGTCGTTCCCGAGGACTGGATCGAGAACATCCATCGGAGCGGGCAGCACCTGCTCGGCCTCATCAACGACGTCCTGGACCTCTCGAAGGTCGAAGCCGGCCGGCTGGAGCTGAGCCGAGAGCCGGTCGACCTCCCGGCCGCGGTCGCCGAGGGCGTCGGCGGGCTGCGTCCCCTCGCCGAGCGCAAGGCGCTGTCGATCGAGGTCAAGGTCGAGCCCACGCTCGTGGACGCCGATCGGGGCCGCCTCCGCCAGATGCTCTACAACCTCCTCTCGAACGCGATCAAGTACACCCCGGACGGCGGGTCGATCACGGTGGCCGGCCGTGCGGTCGACAACGACGTGTGGATCTCGGTCGCAGACACCGGGGTCGGCATCTCGCCCGACGACCAGCTGCATGTCTTCGAGGAGTTCCGCCAGGTCGGCGACCCGGCGGCTCGCCAGGCGGGGACCGGCCTCGGTCTCGCCCTCACCCGGCGCCTCGCGGAGGCGCACGGCGGCCGGATCGACGTCGAGTCCGAGCCGGGAACGGGCAGCACGTTCACGATCGTCCTGCCCCGTGCCGTCCAGCCGGCCGCCGAGGCCGTCGGCCAGGCGACCGCTCCGTCGCCAGCCCGAGCGATCGTCGAGGCACCGGTCGGGGTGGCCGCCGAGGAGGCCGGGGTCGCTGCGGCAGAAGGAGGCCTCCCAGGTCACATCCTCGTCATCGAGGACGACGACGCGGCCGTCGCGCTCCTCAAGAAGTACCTCGAGGACGTCGGGTCCGAAGTACGAGTCGCGCGGGATGGCGAGGCCGGCATCGCCGCGGCGCGCGCCGATAGGCCGGCGGCGATCCTCCTCGACGTGCTCCTGCCGGGGATGGACGGCTGGGAGGTCCTCCGTCGGGTCAAGACCGACGAGGACCTGCACAACGTCCCGGTCATCATGGTGACAGTGGTGGACGAGCGGGAGGTCGGCCTCGCCCTCGGGGCGGTCGACTACCTCGTGAAGCCGGTCAAGGGCCACGTCCTGGCCGAGAGCCTCGCGCGGTTCACGTCGAAGGGCAGGACGACACCGGTCCGCGTCCTCGCGGTCGACGACGACCCGGCGGCGCTCGACATGATCGACGCGTCGCTCAGCCAGGAGGGTTTCGACGTCGTGCGTGCGTCGAGTGGCGCCGACGCCCTCGCGGCCGCACGATCGGCTCGGCCGGACCTCGTTATCTGCGACCTCGTCATGCCCCACATCGACGGCTTCGGGGTCGTGTCGGCGCTCAAGGCCGACCCTGCGACTCGCGAGGTGCCGATCCTCATCCTCACCGCCCACGAGCTGACGCCCGCCGAGAAGGCCCTGCTCAACGGCCACATCCTCGGCGTCGTCGACAAGGGAGAGACCGCCCGCGCCGGCCTCCTCAGCTGGCTCGACCGCGTCGTGTCGGTCGGCTCGAGACCCAGCGCGGCGTGACCATCGGGGGGCGGCCGCTCGACGTCCTCGGCGGTGCTCGCGCGGTCGACCGATCGGCGGATCCGGGACGCCTCGCTCGTCGAGGCGACGACGCTCGCCGCGGCCCGGACCCGAATCCACGATCCAGGCTGGCCCATCGACGTGGCCTTGCTGGACGTCCAACTCTCGGACGGCAGTGGCCTCGACCTCATCCGGGAGCTGGCCGAGCGTGTTCCCCGCCCGAAGATCGTGGTGCTCACCGCCGGTGTGCTCGCGCCGCAGCGCGAGGCGGCCCTGGAAGCCGGCTGCGACGCGTTCCTCGGCAAGCCCTACATGCCCCAGGAGCTGCTCGACACCCTGTCGACCCTGATCGCCGCCGAATAGGCGGTCGAGGCGGAGCGGCCGTCACGGGCGCAGCCTGCGCCGCCGGGCAGCCGTCGCGGGCGCAGCCTGCGCCGCTGGGCAGTTTCATTCATGCGCCGGATGACTGCGCAAGAGTGTGGCTCGATGGTCGGCGAGCACGGCGGGTCGCCGCCGAAGGTCGACCTAAGCGCTGGGTGCATACCTGGCGACGAATCGGGCGACTCGTCGACTCTGCAGTCGCCCGACAAGTATCTGGACCTGCGGGTCTGATCACTGCCCCGTTGTCGTTAACATGCCAGTTCTTGGCATGTTCATCGGGTACGGTTGCACCATGAACCACGCGGTCACAGGGATCGCCCGGAGCCGAGGTGCAATCGGATGCTCAGCCTGGAGCTAGGTCGTCTCATCCACCGCGAGCGTCAGCTCGAGATCGAGCGAGAGCTTCGTAACCGCGCCATGCTCGAGCCTGCCGAGCCGGAATGCCCACCGGTCGGCGCGTCGGTCAGGCGCCCGGCGTCTCGCCCGCGCCAGCGCGTGCTTGGCCAGGCTGGCGCGATCGAGTCGCGCTAGGCCGCGGGGCCGGCGTCATACCGCTCGACGACCCGCCGCGCGATCGCCACGAGGCCCGCCCTGATCTCGGGCGGCTCGATGACCTCGAGGTCCGCGCCGACGGCAAGCAGGAGCGCGGACGCCTCGGTGGGCCACTCGATCCGGACGCGGAGCCGCGCCCAGCCGTCCGGGTCGGGCTCGTCGAGGCGCTCCGCGGCCATGGCGGCGCGTTCGCCGATCATGCCGTAGAGCCTGCCGATGCGATCGGGCCGGACCCGCACGACCACCTCGACGCGGGGCGCGTCGCGCTCGTACGCCGCGCTCGACTCGCTCCAGTAGGCGGCGAGGTCGAAGCCCTCCGGCCGGTCGAACCGCTCGTCGCAGCGCCGTGCCGACGAGACGCGGGATACCCGGTACGTCCGGATCTGGTCCTCCGCGCGTGCGACGAGGTACCACACCCCGCCCTTGATGACGAGCCCGAGCGGGTCGAGGAGGCGCGTGACCGACCGATCCGAGCGTTCGTACTCGATCTCGACCTTTACCGCATCCCACACGGCCGCGGACAGGGTCGCGAGGTGCGGCACCGCCTCGGACGCCTGGAACCACCCGGTCGCGTCGAGGTGGAAGCGCTCGACGAGCCGCGAGGCACGCGCCCGGAGCTCGGGAGGTAGCGCTGCGAGCACCTTGAGCCGCGCGGCTGCCATGACCGTCCCGAGGCCGAGCTCCGCGGCCGGACCGGGCAGCCCCGAGAGGAAGAGCGCCTGTGCTTCCTCGGGCGTCATGCCGGTCAGCCGCGTCCGGTACCCGTCGACGAGGCGGATCCCGCCAAGCGGCCCGCGCTCCGCGAAGATCGGGACGCCCGCCTCACTCAGAGCGTCCACGTCCCGATGGACCGTCCGCACCGACACCTCCAGCTCGTCGGCCAGCTCGGCCGCCGTCATCCGGCTACGCGTCTGGAGGAGCAGCAGCAACGAGACGAGGCGCGAGGCACGCATCCCCGACAGAATAGCCCGATACGTGACAGATGGTGGCAAATATCCGCGGGATACTCGCGGGGCGGAAGTCGTGCGGTAGCCACCCGGAGGAAAGGAGCGCGCAGAGTGATCGACGCACTGGCCGACGTCGTCGTGGCTGGCCCGTCACGCGAACCGGCGGTAGGCTCATCGACCATGAACGCCAAGGCCACGGACGGGGACGGCCCCGACGTCAAGAGCGTGGACGCCACCCACGACCCGGGCGCGGAGGGGGCGAGCCGGCGAGCGGAGCCGATCGAGCACGCCGCGGCCGAGTCGATCCAGGTGGCCGGCGGCGGACTGGTCCGCGTCGGGACCGCTTCGTGGACCGATCCGACGATGACCGCGAGCGGAGTCTTCTACCCGACCGCCGCGAGCACTGCTGAAGTGCGGCTCCATTACTACGCGGAGACGTTTCCCGTCGTCGAGGTCGATGCGACCTACTACGCCCTGCCCGCGCTGCGGACCTCGGAGCTCTGGGTCGATCGGACCCCCCCGGACTTCACGTTCAACATCAAGGCGCACGCGCTCATGACCGGCCAGCCCACCGAGACGCGTCGCCTGCCGAAGTCGATCCGCGAGGAGCTCCCGGAGGACCTGCGCGCGAAGGCGAGGATCTACGCAAAGGACCTGCCCGACGAGTTGCGGGATACCGTCTGGACGATGTTCCGAGACGGCCTGGCGCCGCTCGCGGACCGTGGACAGCTGGGTTCCGTGCTCCTCCAATACCCGCGCTGGGTGTTCCCGTCGAACGAGAGCAGGGCGTCGATCGAGGAGGCCGTCGAGCGCCTCGATGGCTGGCGCTGCGCCGTCGAGTTCCGCAACGGGTCATGGCTCAACGAGAAGAATGCCGAGCGGACCCTCCGGTTCCTGCGCGAGCGGGACATCGCGTTCGTCATGGTCGACGAGCCGCAGGGCTTCAAGAGCAGCGTGCCGCCGGTGACCGCCGTGACGTCGTCCGAGCTCGCCCTCGTCCGCTTCCACGGCCGAAACGCCGAGACGTGGGAGAAGAAGGGGATCACGCCGGCCGAGCGGTTCCGCTATCTCTACGATCGGGATGAACTGTCGGAGTGGGTGCCGAGGATCCGCCAGGCGGCGACCGAGGCGCGCGAGACGCACGTCCTCATGAACAACTGCTACGCGAGCTACGGGACGACGAACGCCCGGGAGCTGGCCGCGCTCCTGGCCGACCTGGAGAGCTGACCGGCCGCCTCAGCGGACGAGCCAGGCCACGAGCGGCCCCCGGAGGTTCGCTGCGTCCGACCCCCCGGACGCGAGGCGCTCGCCGACATTGATCCATGCGGCCGGCTCGCCGCCGCCGAGTCGGACCACGGCGCTGCCGGCAGGCCGCAGCGTCGCGAGGAGGGCGGGCGGACAGTCGAGGTCGCTCCCGCAGAGGAGGGAGCGCCACACGTCGACGGCCAAGATCGGGATCGGGGTCGGGCCGAGCGCATCGACCGCGGCCGAAGCGACCTGCCGGCACGCGGCCGATGCGACGTCATGACACCGCAGCGCCGAGAGCGGGACGACTGCGGGCGATCGAATCGTCCCGCCGGTCCGGGCTCCGGCGGCGGCCGCCCGCGCACCGGGCGAAGACGGGCTCGCAACGATCGCGGACGACGGCGCGACCGCGGACGACGGCCCGATCGGGGTCGCCTGCCAGCCGCCGACGATGACGGCCACCGCGAGGGCGACGACAGCGACGGCCGCGCCGACGAGGACCGGTCGGCCGGAGCGGCGCGAGACACGGGTGGGTTCGAGCTCGTAATCCACGTGATGCCGTCGAATGCAGCCTATGTCATCGCCCGCCGGTCCCCACCGAACTCATCAGTGCTGCGGGGCGCCGCGGTCGACGATCGGCCGGACCTCGATCACGTGCCCCCTGGCCGGCCACGTCGAGGCGATCGCCACCGCCGCATCGAGATCGGGCGCCTCGAGGATCCCGTAGCCGCCGATGGACTCCTTCGACTCGGCGAACGGACCGTCCGTCACCACCGGCTTGCGGCGGGCCCAGCGGACCGTTCGTGCGCGTCGGGCGGGAGCCAGCTCGAACCCCGCAAGGACCTGCCCGGTTCGGGCGAGGTCGCCCCACCAGCGGTCGATCGCCGCGTAGTCGCGCTCCTCGGCGGAAAGCGCCTCCCACTCCGCGTCGGATCGGATGAGCAGCAGCAGGAACTTCACGGGTCGCCTCCAGCACGCCGCGCGTCTGCGAGTCCCGAGACAGTGCCTGCTGACCGCGGCTCCGACAGATTCGCATTCCCGAGCCAGGGTTGAGAAGCGGGCGGTTGCCAGCGAGCTTCCGAGAGGGAGCTGCAATGAGCGTTCCACGGTTGACCCGCGCAGCAACGAATCGCCGGGGAACGAGCGAACGGGAGGTCGATCCGTGCCCAGCTTCAGGCGCAGCCGCGCCATCGTCCGCGCTGTCCTACCCACCGTCGTCGTCACCGTCGCCCTGCTCGTCGGCGCCGCGTCACCGGTCGCCGGCGCCAGCAAGCCGAAGGCGGGCTTCGCGACGTTCAGCCTCGCGTCGACCCCGCCCGCGCCTGCCGGCACCGTCTGCCCCGGCGGCAACGGATGCTCGAACGGAGCGGCCGAGCCCGCGATCCGCGCCGCGCGCGATGGCGCGTTCTACGGAAGCTCGGAGAATGGCCTGGGTGCCGGGACAGTTGCCTGGAAGTCGACCGATGGCGGCCGGCATTTCAGCTCCCTCCTCTCGCCGAACAACTTGTCGGCGACGCAGGACACCGGCTTCGCGCCGGGCGGCGGGGACACGGATCTGGCGGTGGCGCCGATCCGGAACGCCTCGGGGCAGTACAACGTGTACGTCTCGAGCCTGACGCTTGCCGACGTGGATGTCTCGACGAGCACGGACGGCGGGGCGACCTGGGCCCTCAACCCCGTCGCCGCCTCGGTCCCGGGCGACGATCGCGAGTGGATCGCCGCGGACGACGCGAGCAAGGTTTGCGTCTCGTACCACGACCTTGCGTTCAATCTGTGGGTGAACTGCAGCTATGACGCCGGGGCGAGCTTCACGCAGTTGGCCGACGCATTCGATGCCGCTCATGCCTGGCTCATCGACAGCAACAGCACTGGGAACCTCGCCATCGATCCCGCGAGCCACACGATCTACCAGACGTTCAGTGGCCCGGCCGACGCGAGCGGCACCGTGGCCTGCGGCGGGTTTGCCTGCCTCAACACCGTGTACATGGCTGTTTCGAGCGACGGCGGTCGCACGTTCACGGACCACGCCGTCTACGTGAACCCGGACCAGAACGTCGCATACGGCCATCAATTCACGAACGTCAGCGTCGATGCCGCCGGCACGGTCTACGCCGTCTTCAGCGACGACCACAACCTCTACTACGCGTGGTCGACGAACCGCGGCACCACCT
>VBHW01000165.1 GCA_005881055.1 Chloroflexota bacterium | reverse complement strand
TTGCCGGCGGACGTCCGCGGCGTGGTCGAGCCGTTCGCGCCTGCGATCGTTGGTGCGGTCCACTCGGCGTTCTCGATCGCGACCGCCAGCACGTTCGCGCTCGGGATCGGGACCTCCCTGCTGGCCGCGGGACTGGTGCTCCTCTTCCGCGAGGCACCGGCGGAGTCGCGCGAGGCTGCTCGTTCCGACGAGCGTCCGATCGACGACGAGCCCGAGGTCGCCGCCGCCTGACGGGCCAGCAGCAGCGATCGCGATCGGGTGCCGGGCGTCGAGATACGTCCGGCACCCGCTCGTCGACGCGCGCGCACCTGTCGCTTCGCGCTCGCACTCGCGCTCTCAGCCTGACTGCGCGAGTCGCTGTCACAGTCCGCAGACCTCTCTTGTCTCGTGGTCAGAAGCTACGAACAAGTGAGGCAGTGGACATGAACGAGAAGTCGACCCACGTCGTTGTCCTCGGTGCCGGCTATGCCGGACTGATGGCGGCAATGCGGCTGGCAAAGAAGACAGATTCGCGGGACGTCACGATCACGCTGGTCAATGCAACGGACACCTTCAACGAACGCGTCCGCAATCACCAGCTGATCAGCGGCCAGCGCATTCCGGAGCGTCCTCTGCCCGAGCTCATCGCAAAGACGCGGATCCGATTCCAGCAAGGGACGGTCCGTTCGATCGAGCCAGACCGACACACCGTGATCGTGGAGACCGGCCCGGACCAGACGGTCGACATGCGCTACGACCATCTGATCTATGCGCTCGGAAGCCGCGTCGACGTCGGCTCAACGCCGGGCGCGCGGGAGTACGCATACACGCTCGACGAGCACTCGGCGGCCGCACTCGCTCCTCTCCTGCCCGATCTCGCGGCCCGAGGCGCCCGCGTTCTTCTCGTCGGTGCCGGCAATACCGGGGTCGAGGTCAGCACCGAGCTGGCCGAACGGTTCCCGGACCTCGATGTCACCGTCGTGACCCGCAGCTCGTTCGCGCGGAACCTTTCGGAGGGTGCACAGCGGCACATCCGCAAGGCCTTCTCGAGGCTCGGTATCTCCCTGATCGAGCACGCGGAGGTGATCCGCCTGGAACCCCACGAGGCGGTGACAGCCGCCGGCACGATCCCCTTCGACGTCTGCATCTGGGTCGGCGGCTTCGAAGTCTCGGACCTGGCGCGCAGCGCCGGCATCCGGGTCAACGGGCGCGGCCAGATCCTCGTGGATCGAGCGCTGCGCTCGCTGTCGCATCCGGACATCTTTGCCGCCGGCGATGCGGCGATGCCCGCGGACGATCCAGGGACGCCGGTCCGAATGTCGCTCTACGCGGCGGCGCCGATGGGAGCCCACGCCGCCGACGCCCTTGCAGCGCACCTGCACGGCCGGCAGCCCTCCCCATTCGGCCTGTCGTTCATCGCGCAGGGCCTGAGCCTCGGCCGCCGAGACGGGGTGGTCCAGTTCTTGGACGGCAGCACGGACACGGCCACCCGGTTCATGATCACCGGGACGATCGGCAATGTCTTCCGACAGTTCTTCGTGGACTTCCTGGTGCTGAACATGCGGCTCCAGCGGACGATTCCCTGGGTGTTCTATTGGCCGGGCAAGAACAAGATGCGATCGCGAGCGGCGACGGAACGGTCGACGCGCGAGGCGGCGCATGCAGACGGCTGAGAAGAGCAGCGCAGCGGCCAGCCACGTCGGTACCTTCCAGAAGTATCGACCGCTGCTCTTCTCGATTGCCTATCGAATGCTGGGTAGCGCCGACGACGCGGACGACGTCCTCCAGGATGCGTATCTCCGCTTCCAGGCCGAGCCGCTTGCGACCGTCCGGTCGCCGAAGGCGTACCTGTCGACGATCGTCACCCGACTCTGCCTGAACGAGCTCAAGTCGGCGCGCGTGGCGCGGGAACAGTACGTCGGGCCATGGCTGCCCGAACCGATCCTCAGCGAAGCCATGGATGAGGGCGCCGATCCGGAGAGGCGCGTGACCGAATATGACTCGATTTCGATCGCCTTCCTGAGCCTGCTCCAGACGCTCACGCCCGCCGAGCGCGCAGTCTTCCTCCTCCACGAGGTGTTCGACTACCGATACGACGAGGTCGCGGGCATGCTCGACAAGTCCGAAGTCGCCTGTCGGAAGCTCTTCAGCCGCGCGAAGCGCTATCTGGCCGCGAATCGCCCTCGGTTCACGACGACGCCGGCCGAGCATCGCCGGATCCTCGAGCAATTCATGCGTGCCTCGGGAAGCGGCGATCTGGACCGGCTCACCGCCATGCTGACCGAGGACGTCGTGTTCTGGGCCGATGGCGGCGGGAAGGTGCGAGGCGCGGCGCTCCATCCGGTACGCGGCCGGGATGCCGTGGGCCGATTCGTCCTCGGAGTCTCCGAACGATTCACTCCGCCGGGCGCCATCTTCGGCGTCGCCGACCTCAATGGACGACCCACGATCCTCGTGCGCAACGCGGACGGCTCGCCCGCGATCGTCGTCAGCGTCGAGCTCGACGGCGGCCGCATCCAGAGCATCTGGGCGATCGCCAACCCCGACAAGCTGGGCCGAGTCTCGGCAGCCGCGCTCGCCTGATCGTCCCTCGGCATCAGGCTTCAGCCCTTCGGTATCATCCCCGGGTTCACTGGCGAGTGGCCAAGCGGTAAGGCGCCTGTTTGCGTGCCGAAGCCCGACGGCACCCGGCTCGATGAGCTGCGCCGGCAGGTACGACTCGCCTACGTCAAGGGGGCGTCGAGACGTGAACGCGGGCGATTCGCGGTGCCCAGACGCACCGCACCCGTGGGGGTGAGTTCTTGACTGTGCCTCCCTCTGGGCGCATAACAGCGCACGTCGACGAGAGGCGTTGACGCGCGGCCCGTGTCACGGCCGCCTGGACCGCGTCGAGCCACTGGCGAGCCGCAAGGCGGAACTATTCGGCTCGCCGAGCTCCACCCAGTCGCGAGAGACGAGATATCCGCCAGCCGCATCCGCAGCCTGAAGCTCGGCCGTCGACGCATCATTTCGGCCGAGGCCGTTGCCGAGTACATCGACGGGCTACAGCCAGGCAATCACACGCTGTAGAGACATTCGCGAACGCCGAACGATCCGTGCTGAGCTTCGCCACTTGACGGCCGCCTACCCTAACCTGAGCCGACGGGGAGGGCGATCAGATGACCGTGGTCGAGTACCGACCGGCGCGCGAGGACGATCTGGAGCCAGGTGCGCGAGCCTTCAATCGCGCCCAGAATGATCTGTACCGACGCCGCGGCCTCGAGCGCGGCGACAAGCCGCTCGAGGTGTTCACGGTCCCGCAGGGCTACATCCTCCGGACGGACCCGGGCCGCTGCTTCGTTGCCGAGGCGGGCCGCGAGGTGGTGGGGTACACGTCCTCGATTGTCCGCGATGGCGCCTGGTACTTCTCGGCGCTGTTCGTCGAGCCCTCGTTCCAGAGCCAGGGTGTCGGCCGCAGACTCTTCGAGCTCTCGGCGGCCGGGTGGCCCAGGCGCCGAATGACGATCGTCGATGCGATCCAGCCGATCTCGACCGGGCTCTACACCGCCCACGGCCTCATCCCGAGCACGCCGATCCTCGCCTTTGGCGGAAACCCTGAGATCGCCGCCCCAGAAGGCCTCAAGGCGTCGACGCCAACGCCGAGCGAGCTCGCCGAGATCGACCTCGCCGCCTACGGGTTCGACCGGAGTCTCGACCACTCGTTCTGGGCGACGGGCGCCGAGGTGACAGCCTGGCGACGCGACGGGCGGGCAATCGCCTACTCGTATGTCTCGCCGGCCGGCACGATCGGACCGCTCGCCGGCCGCACGGCCCGGTCGGCCGCCCTCGCGCTTCGCGCCGAGCTGGCCCGACGTCGAGCTGTCGACCTGGAGGTTCCCGGGAGCGCTGCTGTCCTCGTCGAGACGGCCTTTGCGGCGGGGCTCCGGTTCATCAATCCGCCCGGACTGCTTCTCCACTCCCGGCCCGCGGTTCTGCCGAAAGCGCTCGTCATTTCCGGCTACTGGCTCATGTGATATTCGCGAACTCTGAGCGACAATGGCATCCTTCCACCAGTCGTGCAGCTCTGCGTAGTGGGTAGCAACAGGGGCGAACC
>VBHW01000164.1:8711-15913 GCA_005881055.1 Chloroflexota bacterium | reverse complement strand
CTATCGCCCGCGGCGCGGACCGGCCTCGAGGCGCTCTCGGCGGTCGCCGTGCGGCCGTTGCTCGAGGAGGCCCTCGCGCGCGAGGGACTCGACCGCCTCTTCGGCGAGATCGAGCTCCCGCTCATTCCCGTCCTCGCGCGGATGGAGGCGACGGGCGTGGCGCTCGACCTCGAGGCGCTGGGGGTGCTCGATCGCGAGTTCGGCGCCGAGATCTCCCGCCTCGAGAGCGAGATCTACCGGGACGTCGGCCACGAGTTCAACCTCGGCAGCCCGAAGCAGCTCGAGCAGGTGCTCTTCTACGAGCTCAACCTCCCGAAGGGCCGGCGCACGAAGACGGGCTACTCGACGGACGCGACCGTGCTCGAGGAGCTGCGCGCCGCCCACCCGATGATCGACAAGCTCCTCGAGTGGCGGGTGTACACGAAGCTCCGCTCGACGTACGTCGAGGCCCTGCCCAGCCTCATGGCGTCGGATGGCCGCCTCCACACGACGTTCCACCAGGCCGTCGCTGCGACCGGCCGGCTCTCGTCGTCCGACCCGAACCTCCAGAACATCCCGATCCGGACGACGCTCGGCCGGCGCATCCGCCGGGCGTTCGTCGCGGGTGCACCCGACCGGGTGTTGCTCGCGGCCGACTACTCGCAGATCGAGCTGCGCATCCTCGCCCACGTCTCGGGCGACGAGCACCTGCGCGACGCGTTCGCGCGGGGCGCCGACATCCACCGCGAGACGGCGGCCCGCGTGCTCCACAAGGCCCCCGAAGACGTGACCGCCGACGAGCGATCGATGGCGAAGATGGTGAACTTCGGGATCGCGTACGGGATGAGCGACTTCGGACTCTCGTCCCGGGCGGGGATCCCGCGCCAGGAGGCGCAGGAGTTCATCAACACGTACTTCGCCACGTACTCGGGGATCAGCTACTACATGCTCCACATCAAGGAGGTCGCCCGAACCCAGGGCTACGTCACGACGCTGCTCGGACGGAAGCGGTCGATCCCGGAGCTCCAGGCACGCAACCCGACCCTGCGCGGGGCGGGGGAGCGGATGGCGATCAACATGCCGATCCAGGGCACGGCCGCCGACATCGTGAAGATCGCGATGATCCGCCTGGCCGACCGGCTGCGCGACGAGGGCTTCGGCGCCCGGATGCTCCTCCAGGTCCACGACGAGCTCCTGTTCGAGGTGCCGCGCGACGAGGTCGACCGGCTCGCGCCGGTCGTCCGCGAGACGCTCGAAGGGGCACTGCCGCTCGACGTCCCGCTGACGGTCGACATCAAGGTCGGGGACGACTGGGAGGCGATGACGCCGCTCACGCGGGCGGACGCCGTCCTCGCCGAGGCGGCGGAGGCGCCGGTCGAGTCCCTCGCGGGCTGATCCCTGTGCCTGAGCTGCCAGAAGTCGAGACGGTCGCGCGCGACCTCGGCCGGCTCATCGTCGGGGCGACGATCAGCGGGGCCCGGGTCTCCTGGCCGAGGAGCGTGCGGACCCCGACGGCGGACCTCCTCGGGTCGGCCCTCGCGTCGGTCGGGCGTCGGGCGAAGCTCGTCGTCATGAATCTTGCCGGTGGCGCGGTGCTCACGATCCACCTGAAGATGACCGGGCAGCTGTTCGTCGTCCCGGCCGACCTGCCGGAGGACCCGTACGTCCGCGTCGTCCTCGAGCTCGCCGACGGCCGCGAGATCCGCTTCCGGGACATCCGCAAGTTCGGGCGCGTCGGGCTGTACGAGCGAGACGGGACGCCGTTCGCGGCCTTCGGGCCGGAGCCGCTCGAGCCGGCGTTCACGCTCGCTGCCTTCCGACGTCTCATCCGGCGCCGGAAGGGCCGCCTCAAGCCCCTCCTCGTCGACCAGGCGTTCCTCGCGGGGGTCGGCAACATCTACGCGGACGAGGCGCTCTGGGCGGCACGTCTCCACCCGCTCCGCTCCGCGTCGTCGCTCCGGCCGGCCGATGAGCGCCGCCTCTTCGCCGAGCTGCGCCGGGTCCTCGCCGAGGCCGTCGAGCGGCGCGGGAGCTCGATCGACGACTACACCGCGCCCGACGGCGACGGCTCGATGCAGGAGCGGCTGCAGGTGTACCAGCGGACCGGCGAGGCATGCCCCCGGTGCGGCCGCCCGGTGCGGCGGATCGTCATCGGGGCCCGCGCGAGCCACTTCTGCTCATGGTGCCAGCGCCTGCCGGCGCGCGATCGTGCCGGGGCGACGGCGATCCTGCGCGGGATGGTGCCGAAGCTCGGGGCCTCGGCGGCACGGGACGGTCGGCTGTCCCGCCGCGGCGGCCGCTGGGCCGACCTGGCAGGTGACGGTGCGCTGGGCCTGACGCCCGACGAGGCCGCGCGGGTCGTCGCCCGCGAGCGAGCCGAGCGCACGCGTCGTGCCGCCGCCACGCGGCGCGCCGCGGCCCGAGCCTCTGCCCGCGCGACGGCCGGAGGCTAGGTTGTCGATCGTCCGGCTGTCCGGTGTCCGCCGCGAGGTGGGCACGTTCGTCATCCTCGACGGCGTCGACGCGGCCGTCGCGGTGGGGGACAGGGTCGGCCTCGTCGGCCCCAACGGCGGGGGCAAGACGACGCTCCTGCGGATCGTCGCCGGCCTGGACGAGACATGGCTTCCTCGTCCAGGAGGCCCATCTCGACGCGGCGTTCATGGCCGCCGCCACGCTCCGCGAGGGGGTCCGCGCCGGGGCTGCCGACCTCGAGCGGATGGAGGGCGAGCTCCGGGCACTCGAAGCGGCCCATCGGGTCACGGAGCCGGCGTACGAGGCGCTCCAGCACGAATTCGACGTGCGCGGCGGGTACACGGTCGACCAGCGCGTCGACGAGGCGCTGTCGGGACTCGGCTTCACGCGCGACGAGTGGACCCGGCCGCCGGCCGCGACGTCCGGTGGGCAGCAGACGCGTGCCGCGCTCGCCAGGCTCGTCATCGCCGACCCGGAGCTGCTGCTGCTGGACGAGCCGACGAACCACCTCGACCTCGATGCGCTGGAGTGGCTCGAGGGCCACCTCCGCTCCCGTTCCGGGTCGCTCGTCGTCGCCTCGCACGATCGCGCGTTCCTCGACGCGACGGTGACGCGCGTCTGGGAGCTCCGCGATCGTCAGCTCACGGCTTTCCGAGGCGGCTACTCGGCGTACCACCGCCAGCGCGTGGAGCGCGACGCCCGGGCGGTGAAGGACGCCGACACGCAGGCCGAGTCGATCGCCCGGGAGCGGGTGCTCGTCCAGCGCTACCGGAGCCACCGGAAGTTCAGCAAGATGCACGAGCACGAGGCGCGGCTCGAGCGGCTGCTCGCCGAGCGCGTCGAGGCGCCGCGGGGCAGCCGGAGGCTCCGGCTCCCGACGGATGCCCTCGGCGGGGGTCGAGGGCGATCGGGCGAGGAGGCCCTCCGGCTCGAGGACCTCGTCGTCGGCTACCGGCGGGACGGCGGCAACGGCCTCACATCCGAGGTCCCGGTCGTGAAGGCGCCGTGGCTCGTGGCGCGGCGCGGCGACCGGATCGGGATCGTCGGGCCGAACGGCGCCGGGAAGACGACGCTCCTCCGCACGATCGCCGGGGAGCTGCCGCCACTCGACGGCACGCTCGCTCTCGGCTCGGCCCTCCAGATCGGCTACCTCGCCCAGATCCGTGAATCGGCGATCCCCGGCGCGACCGTCCTCGACGCGCTCCTCCACGCGATGCCGGTGACAGCCGGCGAGGCACGCGGCTTCCTCGCCCGCTTCCTCTTCCGCGGCGACGACGTCTTCAAGGAGGTCCGCCTTCTCTCGGGCGGCGAACGATCTCGGCTGGAGCTCGCGCTCCTCGGGGTCCTGCCGTCGAACCTCCTGCTGCTCGACGAGCCGACGAACCACCTCGACATCCCCGCGCGCGAGGCGATCGAGACGTTCCTGACGGAGACGCCGGCGACGCTCCTCGTCGTGTCGCATGACCGGCGCCTCCTCGAGACGACGTGCCAGCGGCTCTGGGTCGTCGGGGACGGGCTCGTCGTGCCGTTCGAAGGTGGCTACCGCGCATGGCGGGCAGCCCTCGCCGCCGGGTGGACCGTCGCGGATGCGGCCGCTGCCGAGGCGGCTCGACTCCATCCCGGTGGCGCCCCCCGGCCGGCCATCGCGCGAGCCGGTCCGGGAACGGTTGCGCGGTCCGTGGCCGCGCGATCCGGCTCTGCCGCACGCGCGAACCCGTCCCCGGTGGCAACCGCCGAGCCGGACGCACAGCCCATGGCGGGCGGTTCCGCTCCGCGGCGGCCTGCGACGACGGCCCGTCGGCCGCGGCTGTCGAAGGACGCCTATCGCCGCCAGGCCGCCGTCGTCGAGTCCGAGCTGACGCGACTCGGGCTGCGCCGCAGCCACCTCGAGCTGGCACTTGGGGATCCGGCCGTCCAGGCGAACTTCGTCGAGCTGCGCCGGATCACGAGCGAGCTCGCGGACGTCGAGGGAGCCCTCGCCGCCGCCAAGGAGGCACGGCTCGAGCTGGAGGAACGAGCCCCTTGATTAACGCTCCGCGACGCACGGTACGGATCGGGCTCACCGGGCCGATCGGCTGCGGGAAGTCGACCGTCGCGCGCTGGCTCGCGGAGCGTGGCGCACTCGTCGTCGACGCCGATGCGGTCGCGCGGGAGGTAACGGCTCCCGGGGAGCCGGCGACGGACGCGGTGCTGGCCCGGTTCGGCGACGCCTACCGGGCCGCCGACGGGGGACTGGATCGGCCGACGCTCGCCGCGCTCGTGTTCGAGGACGAGCGGGCGCTCCGCGACCTCGAGGCGATCGTCCATCCGGCGGTCCGGCCGCGGATCCTTGCGGCGCTCGATGACGCAGAGACGGCCGGGGCCCCGGCGATCGTCGTCGAGGCGATCAAGCTCGTGGAGGGCGGCCTCGCCGAGCTGTGTCACGAGGTCTGGCTCGTCGTCTGCCCAGGCCGCGCCCAGCGCGAGCGGCCAGCCCCGACGCCGACCGGCGGATCGCCGCTCAGGCAGGGCTTGTCGACCGGCTCCGCTCGGCTGCCACCCGTGTCATCGACGCCGGCGGGACGGCGGCGGAGACGGAGCGGATCGCCGCCGAGGCGTTCGCGGCCGCGCTCGGCCCGGCCGCCGGTACCAAGCGCGACGTAGCTCGAGGGCAGTGACGCGGCCGCCCGGCCCGGTGGCGGACCGGGCCGGGCGGCCGGGGAGGCGCGCCGGGTCAGCGGCGCAGATGCATGCGCGGGAGTCGGCGCGAGAGGCGGGGCTCCGCTACGGCGCGGCCGAGGGCGACGGCGTTCTCGACGCCCGGGGGCTCGCCGTCGGGAACGGCGTCGGGACAGGTCCGCTCGACCCGCCCTTGCCGGTGGGGTACGTCTGCGGGACCGGCAGGCCATAGCGCTGGATGATGAGGTTCGTCGTCTCGCCGAGCTTCGACGCATCGACGGTGCGCGAGTCGTCCTCGGGGCGCAGCGCGAGGCTGAACTGCGCCGAGCCGCTCGCCTGGAGGTGCGAGATCTCCTCGGCGATCGGCTCCGAGACCTTGAGGACGTAGAACGTGCTTGACTTCGCGAGCACGAGGACGTTCTGGTACGTGAGCTTCGTCGACTTGTCCGTGTAGAAGCGTCCGAGGTCGAGCTGCTCCTGGGGGACGATCACGGTCGCGGTGACGAAGACGTCGACGGTCGCGTTGGCCTCGATGAGGCCGCCCACGGCGCGGTCGTCGGGCACGGTGATCGACACGGCACGCCAGTTCTCGGAGCCCGGCCCGATCGTCTCACCGGGGCCGATGATCGAGAACTGGCCTCCCGTCGCCGCCGAGGCGAGGAGGTTCGTCGTGACCATCTGGCCCTCGAGGACCGAGACGGCGAGGATCCGGCCGATGACCTTCGAGGGGTCGCTGATGACGCCCTGCTCGTTCGTCTTGTCGATGGGCACGTCGCGGACCATGACGTCGTCCGTCTCGACCGGCTTGCGAGCCGGGATGACGCGCGTCGCCACGACGATCGGGACCTTCTGGATCCCTGCCGCACCGGCGTTCTGCTGGGCCTGGTTGATGAGGTAGAACGCCGCACCGCCGGCGGCGACTGCCAGGAGCACGCCGAGCACGATGATGAACTTCCCACGCCGGCGCGGATCCTGATATTCCATCTCCATGTGAAGTGCCTCCCGGGGCGGGTCGGGCGCGCCTCGGCGCCGACCGCTCGTGGTGGATGCCGTGCCCGCCGGCTAGTTCCAGGGCACCAGCTTCGCCACCTGACCGTGGTGAAGCCGGGAGTCGTTCTGGTCGGCGATCACGGGCGTGATCGCGTAGGCGCTGATGTAGTTGCTGTTCGTCTCGACGATCCGGAAGACCGCGAAGCCCATGATGTCGACGTACTGGGCGTTCGTGGTTCCGGTGGCCACATCGAAGACGAGGGGGACGAGGTGGGTGACCGGCTCGCCGTTGAAGTTCGTACCGGTCGCGCGCAGCACGAGGTTGTACTCGCCGGGGCCGAGGCTGCCGCTGTTGAGACTCACCGTGACGTTCTGGCTGCTCGCGCTGTTCGTCAGGTTGATCGACGACGGGCTGACGCTCACGGCGCCCATGGCGGGTGGCAGCACGCCGCCGTCGGCGATGCCGCCCTCGACGCTCAGGTTGACCGTGCCGCGGAAGGCCGTCGCGGCCTTGTTCGTCGTGCCGAACGTCACCGACTTCGTGCCGGTCAGCCCGGTGTTCGCGATCGAGATCGTCTGGGCGGATACCTGGCCGACAGTCGGGACGCCGAAGTCACGCGTGACGCCGCCGACGTTGATCGCGGTCCCGTAGTAGTGATCGGTCAGGTACGGGCTCGACGAGTGACCCTGGATCCAGATCGTGTAGATGCCGACCGGAGCGCCGGTCGTCTGGAAGCTCGTCCACGTGATGTTCGTCTGGGGGGTGGCCGGCTGCGGCGAGAACGTCATCGGCGCGAGCGTCCCGGTCAAGAGCGGGTTCGCCGCGTCGTTCGGGTCGGCATGCGCGGTCGTCGTGACGACACCGGTGAAGGCGTTGTTCTTGTACACGGTCATCGAGACCGCGTTGCTCCGGTTCTGCGTCGTGCCGATCGGCACGGAGGCGGGCACGGCATACGAGAAGTCGGGGATCGTCATGACCGTGCCGGAATAGACGGCGGTCGTGATCTCGTCACCGACCCGGTAGCGGTTCGGGACCTCGTCGACGACGATGCCCGCCGAGTTGCCGCTCATGATCCCGACCTGATCGTCGGGATCGGGCGGGG
>VBHW01000164.1:4290-8699 GCA_005881055.1 Chloroflexota bacterium | reverse complement strand
CGATCCAGCCGGCTTCCATGTCCTTGAGGGTGTTGGAGCTCGTGCCCGCGGTGACGTTGTTGTAGAAGACGTTCGATGTGCTCGACGCGAAGTTCCGGATGTCGAGCGTGATGAAGCCGCGGAAGTCCGCGGAGTTGCTCGGCGCGGCGCCCTGGCCGACGATCGCGATGATCGGCCCGTGATGCGACGGGTCGCTGTCCGGGTTCACGGAGTCGAACGCCATTCCGTCGGACGGGTCCTGGCGCAGGCTTGCGTCCGTCTCGGTTCCCAGGCAGGAGGTGTCGGACGTCGAGATCGCGTCCATGAATCCGGTCCCGTCGCCGGAGCATGGCGTCGTCGCGCCGGCGTTCGGTCCGGGTGCGCTGACGTAGTGACGGACGGCGATCGGGAGCATGTCCGCGACGAGCTTCACGCGCGCCTGGCCGCCGATCGTGTTGTTCGTCAGTCCGATCGCGCGCCCGAACGTCCAGTCGACCGGGTTCTGGAGCGAGACCCGGACGTCACCCGAGTTGATGAGGATCCCGTTCGTCAGGTAGACGGGGTCGCCGGCGTGTCCGGACGCGTAGACCGGCGTGTCCGGCGGGAGGGCGGGCGCGCGGCCGGTCGGGTCGGAGAGGTAGTTGCGGGTGAGGATCGCCTTCGCCTCGTCGCGCGCCTCCGTGTCCGTGGCGCCGCGGATGAGGGCGTTGGCGGCCGCCAGCGCTGCCGCGTCGGCCGCGTTCTGGAGGAACCGCTTCTCGCTGTAGAACCGGCCGATGTCGAAGGCGAGGCCGGCGAACGCGAGGAGGATGACGATCGACAGCGCGAAGAGGACGAGCACCTGGCCCACGCCGCGCCGGCCGTCCCGGCGGCGCAACCCGAGCGCCATCCAGCGCGCGCCCATCAGTTGATCACCATCGTCACGGCGCCCGACAGCCCGAGGCGGCCGTTGGCGTCGCGCGGCAGGAGGTTGGCGACGAGCGGGATGATCAGATCCTGGTGGTAGTTGGCCGTCACCGTGACCTGCTCACCCGTCCGTGGATCGCTGTCGGTGATGCTCGCAGGCACGACGTAGGCGACGACGAGGTCGCCGTTCGTGAACGTCAGCCCGCCGCCGCTCGTCGTCCAGGTCGCGCCGGTCGAGAACTCGGGCGACGTCTTGGACAGCAGGTTCATCGACGCGAGCACGGCCGTCTTGATCGCCGCATTGCGGGCCGCGTCGTTCTGGTCCTTCGAGAGGGTCTGGTCGTAGACGTAGATCGTCCCCGTGCGCGCCCCCTCGCGCGCCGCGTTCGTCATCGTCACGTACGTGTTGAAGATGAAGCCGAACTGGATGATCCCGAGCACGATGAAGAACAGCGGCATGAGCACGAGCGAGAACTCGACGAGGCTCTGCCCGCCCTCGACCGTGCCCTGCCCACATGCGGAGACGAACCGACCCGGGCGTCCGGATGGGTCGTGTCGTCGTGCGCGGGGACGCATCGTGCGCGTGCGGGCCTCCATGTCGTGCTGGCAGGGAGAGTCTGTGTCGCGCACGGCCGCCCTGAAATGGCCCCTTGGTCACGTTCGGGCTACCCCACTCGGGCGGTGATTTCGGCCGTCGCGGCCTAGAACGGCCGTTCTGATTCCCGAGCCGAGGTGCTATCCTGACGCCGTGCCCGACTTCGAGCTCGTCGCTGATTTCCAGCCGACGGGCGACCAGCCTGCCGCCATCGATCGGCTGGCCGACGGCCTCGCCCGCGGCCTCCGCCATCAGACGCTCCTCGGCGCCACGGGGACCGGCAAGACCGCGACGATCGCCTGGACGATCGCCCGCCACCAGAAGCCGACGCTCGTGCTCGCGCACAACAAGACGCTGGCCGCGCAGCTGTACAGCGAGTTCCGCGAGTTCTTCCCGAACAACGCGGTCGAGTACTTCGTCAGCTACTTCGACTACTACCAGCCCGAGGCGTACCTGCCGCGGAGCGACACGTACATCGAGAAGGACTCGAGCCGCAACGACGAGATCGACAAGCTGCGCCACGCCGCGACGCACGCGCTGTTCGAGCGGCGGGACGTCATCATCGTCGCCTCGGTCAGCTGGATCTACGGCCTCGGCGCGCCAGTCGATTACGGTGCGACGGTCCTCCGCCTCCGCGTCGGCGGCCAGTACCGCCGGGACGCGGTCCTCCGTCATCTCGTCGACCTGCAGTACCAGCGCAACGACGCGGCGATCCAGCGTGCCCGGTTCCGCGTCCGTGGCGACACGCTCGAGCTCCAGCCCGCGTCCGAGGACCGCCTGACCCGCGTCGAGTTCTTCGGTGACGAGGTGGAGCGGATCACCGAGCTCGACCCGCTGACCGGCGAGCTCCTCGCCGAGCGCAAGGAGACGAACGTCTACCCGGCCTCCCACTTCGTGACGCCGTCCGACAAGCTCCGGGCGGCGATCGTCGACATCGAGGCGGAGATGGAGGAGCGGGTCGGGGAGCTCGAGGCCGAGGGCCGCATCCTCGAGGCGGCGCGCCTGCGCCAGCGCACGACGTTCGACCTCGAGATGATGCGCGAGCTCGGCTACTGCTCCGGCGTCGAGAACTACTCGCGCCATCTCGCGCGGCGGGCGGCCGGCTCGCGGCCCTGGACGCTCCTCGACTACTTCCCGCCGGACTGGCTCCTCGTCGTCGACGAGAGCCACATGACGATTCCCCAGGTCGTCGGCATGTACAAGAACGACCGGACGCGGAAGGAGATCCTCGTCGACTTCGGGTTCCGGTTGCCGTCGGCGCTCGACAATCGCCCGCTCACGTTCGAGGAGTTCGAGAAGAGCATCAACCAGGCCGTGTTCATGAGCGCGACGCCAGGCCCGTACGAGCTCGAGCGGAGCGAGCGGATCGCGGAGCAGCTCATCCGACCGACCGGCATCGTCGACCCGGTCATCAGCGTCCGGCCGACCGAGGGTCAGATCGACGACCTGCTCGAGGAGATCCGTCGTCGCGTCGAGCGCGGCGAGCGGGCCCTCATCACGACGCTCACCAAGAAGATGGCGGAGGACCTCGCCGACTACCTCCGGGAGCTCGGCGTCAAGGTCCAGTACCTCCACAGCGAGGTGGACACGCTCGAGCGCGTCCAGATCCTGCGCGACCTCCGGCTCGGCGTCTTCGACGTCCTCGTCGGGATCAACCTCCTCCGCGAAGGGATCGACCTGCCCGAGGTCACGCTCGTCGCGATCATCGACGCCGACAAGGAGGGATTCCTCCGGAGCGCCTGGTCGCTCATCCAGATGATCGGCCGGGCCGCCCGCAACATCGGTGGCGAGGTCGTCATGTACGCGGACAACGTCACCGAGTCGATGCGTGCCGCGATCGACGAGACGAACCGCCGGCGCGCCGTCCAGGAGACGTACAACCGCGAGCGCGGGATCGAGCCGACGACGATCGTCAAGGAGATCCACGACATCAACGAGCGCCTTCGTGCGGTGGCCGAGACGACCGAGATGTACGTCGGCGCTGCCGGTGCACGGCGTCCGGGCGAGCTGCCGGCCACGACGAAGGCCCAGGTCGAGCGCCTGATCGCGCAGATGGAAGCCGAGATGAAGTCGGCGGCCAGACAGCTGGAGTTCGAGCGAGCGGCGGCGCTGCGCGACGAGATCCAGGCGATCCGGCTGCGGGTCCTCGAGGAGGACGCCTCGGCGGTCGTCGCCCGGGCGGCGGAAGCGGCCGCCGGCAGCGGCGCACGCGAGCGGACCGCCGTTCCTGCCGGTACGGGACGAGCACGAGCGGGAGGAGGCGGCGGGAGGGGCGATGGCCGGAGCGCCATCCAGGTGACCACCGTCACGGTCCTCCCGGCGTCGGAGGAGCCATCGCCGACGCTCGGCGACGGGGATGTCAGCGACGCCGAGGTGGCCGCGGCGACGGCCTCGGACTGGCTGCCCGGCATCCGCGACGAGCACGACGACGACGGCGGCTGGCAGGCGCGCTGGCTCGACCGCCAGACATGGGACCGGACCGTGACGCCGAACGTCATCCGGCGGACCGGCGCGAGGCCTCCACGCCGGGGCGGCCGGCGCCGCTGAGGCCGGCGATCCGTCCCGACCCGGCCCCGTCCGTCGCCGCCTGACCCGGACATCACGCGCCGTGGACCACATCGGCATCGAGGAGCGGCGGAGGCGCATCGCCCGCCGTCACCGCCTCGGCCGTGGGGCTTTAGCCGTGGACCCCGTCGACGTCGCCGGCGACCTCGTCGGTCTCCATGCGACCGACCCGGCGGGCGTGTTCCTCGCCCTGCGCGCGCGGATGGCGGATCCGTCGATCGACCGGATCGAGGCGGCCCTCTACGAGGAGCGCTCGCTCCTCCGGATGCTCGGCATGCGGCGGACGATGTTCGTCGAGCCGCTCGACCTGGCGGAGATCGTCCAGGCGGCCGCGACGACGGCCGTCGCCGACCAGCAACGGGCG
>VBHW01000164.1:0-3983 GCA_005881055.1 Chloroflexota bacterium | reverse complement strand
TGGGAGGTCGAGGCGGCCCGGGCCGAGCTCGTCCGCCGCTGGCTCCGGACCTTCGGACCGGGAACTCCGCGCGACATCCGCTGGTGGACGGGCTGGGCGCTGCGCGACGTCAAGCGTGCGCTCGCCGCGATCGGCTCCGCGGAGGTGCGACTCGACGAGGGTCCGGCCGTCGTTCTCGCCGACGACCTCGACCCCACCCCCGATCCCGGCCCGTGGATCGCCCTCCTGCCGGCGCTCGATCCGACCGTCATGGGCTGGTCGGAGCGAGGGTGGTACCTGGGGCCGCACAGGCCCGCGCTGTTCGACACGAACGGCAACGCCGGCCCGACCGTCTGGTCCGACGGCCGGGTCGTGGGCGGCTGGGCACAGCGCCGGGATGGCGAGATCGCCGTGCGGCTCCTCGGGGACGTCGGGCGAGAGGCCAGCGCGGCGATCGACGAGGAGGCAGCCGCGCTCCGCGACTGGATCGGGCCCGTCCGCGTCACGCCGCGCTTCCGGACCCCGCTCGAGTGCGAGCTGGGCGGCTGACGTGCCGGGAAGTGTCCGCGTCACCACGGGCACGTGCCGGCCGTCGAAGGCCCGAGTTCACCCGAGCTTCCCGCGCAGGAGACATCCAGACGTGATCCGCACCGGCAACCGAAGCGTTTCGACGTCGCGGACGGCGACGGCTCCCGTCCTGGCCCTGTTCCTGGTCCTGGCGATCGGCGCCTGCTCGCCATCGGCGCCCATCCTGCCTCCGCCGAGCGTCGTCGCCACGATTCCGCCCCTCCTCGCCTCGCCTATCGACACGCCGCCCGAGTCGCCAGGCGCCTCGGGCGCGATCGCATCCCCGACGGGGTCGGTCGCCCCGACGACCCCGAGCGCATCCACGGACCCGCGTCTCGGGGCGGCGATCGTCACGACTCCCTACGGCGGGGCGTTCGCGCCGCACGGGGTGGCGTTCGAGAGCGCGACGCGCGGGCTCCTTGTCGGCGACAGCGGTGCGACGGACAAGGCCGTCGTCGGCAGGTCCACGGACGGAGGGCGGACGTGGTCGCTGCTCGGGTTCGACAGGCCGGGCCTGCTGGACGTCGCCGCCGCGGGCGGTCGAGCGTGGGCCGTCATGGGCTGCGACCCGGAGGGGCCGGCCGCCTGCGTGCCGTCCCTCCTGCGCAGCGACGACTTCGGCCGGACATGGCACGCGCTCCCGAACGCCCGGTATCTCCTGCCGACGTTCCGCGACGCCGACCACGGATGGGCGGTAGACCGATCCACCCAGGGAGTGAACGGCCGGGCGACGATCGTCGCGACCGCGGACGGTGGGATCACGTGGCACGCGCTCGGCGCACCGTGCCCGGCAGGTCCCGAGGCACCGACCGACCTCGGCATGCTGCCGGGGACTGCCGGATGGATCGTGTGCGCGGGCGACTCCGCGGCCGGATCGCAGGCCAAGGCGGTGCTCGCCACCACCGACGACGGCGTTACCTGGGACGTGCGATCGTCCGTGGGCTTCGAGGGCGGCACGGTCGGCAGCCTGAGCCTGGCCGGACTCGTCGACGCGGCCGGGCTCGAGCCCGCCGGCGGAGGACTCCTCGGGACGTCGCACGGCTCGTTCCGGACGAAGGACGGCGGGCGCACGTGGCAGGAGCTGTCCTTCGGCGATCCCGAGTCGCACTCGATCGACGCGATCGACTACACGAGCGACCGGACCGGGTTCGCCCTCCTGCGCGACTTCTCGATCTCGGTCGAGGTCCTCCTTGCGACCGACGACGGGGGAACGACCTGGCTCCGCGTGGCCGGCTGGCCGTTCCCCGGCTGAAACCCCGTCCGGATCACTCGACGAGCGTCCGAGGGTCGAGCGCGTCGCGCAGCCCGTCGCCGATGAAGTTGATCGCGATGACCGTGAGCGCGATCGCCATCCCGGGGAAGAACGCCCACCACCAGTTGCCGAGGATGAGCGCGTTCTGCGCGTTCGACAGCGCGTTGCCCCAGCTCGTCTGATCGGCCCCGATCCCGAAGTTCAGGTAGCTCACGAACGCCTCGAGGACGATGTTCGAGCCCATGAGCAGCGTCATCGCGACGATGACCGGGCCGATGGCGTTGGGCAGGATGTGCCGGAAGATGATCCGCCGGTCGCGGATGCCGACGGCCCGGGCGGCGAGGACGTAGTCGGTCTCGCGGAGGCTCAGGTACGAGGCCCGCACGAGACGGGCGATGAGCGGCCATGAGAGGAGCCCGAAGATCGCGATGATCGAGCCGACCTGGCCGTCCCCGAAGAACCGGGCGGCGACGAGGATGACGAACAGGAAGGGGATCGCGAAGAACGCGTCGACGATGCGCATGAGGACGTTGTCGAGCCACCCGCCGATGTAGCCGGAGAGCGCGCCGACCGCGACGCCGACCGCACCGGCGACGAGCGAATTGGCCTCGACCGGTGACTGCCAAAGGCCGCGCGTATTACGAGCATTGCTATCGGGTGCGAATGCGCGTCGTCGATCGGCGTCGCGACCCGTGCACACGAGGGCGCCGAAGAGCCGGTTTGGCGGCCCGGAACGCCGGCTCGGTGCCACGAAAGCCGTCCCGTAGCATTGCTTGGCATATCCATGGGGCCTGGTCGCGCCCTGGAGCGGGTTCGGACTGCTAGAACGGCTGTTCGCTTTACGATCGTTCCGCTACACTGACGGCCTATGCCCCAGGACCAGATCGTCGTGCGCGGCGCCCGTGAGCACAACCTCAAGGACATCACGGTCGCCTTCCCGCGTGACCGCCTCGTCGTCATCACCGGGCTCTCCGGAAGCGGCAAGTCGAGCCTCGCGTTCGACACGATCTACGCAGAGGGACAGCGTCGCTACGTTGAGAGCCTGTCGGCGTACGCCCGCCAGTTCCTGGGCCAGATGGAGAAGCCCGACGTCGACCAGATCGACGGCCTCTCCCCGGCGATCTCGATCGACCAGAAGGGCGCGAGCCGCAACCCGCGGTCGACGGTCGGAACGGTCACCGAGATCTACGATCACCTCCGGCTCCTGTTCGCGCGCATCGGCGTCCCACACTGCCCGAACGGCCACGCGATCGAGCGCCAGACGATCCAGCAGATCGTCGACCAGGTCCTCGCGCTGCCGGAGGGAACGCGCCTCCTCGTCCTCGGCCCCCTCGTCAAGGATCGCAAGACCGAGGGCGACCGGATCTTCGAGGCGGCCGCCAAGCAGGGCTTCGTCCGGGTCCGCGTCGACGGCGAGATCGTCGACGTCGGCGACGCGCCGACGCTCGACAAGTACAAGCGCCACAGCATCGAGGTCGTCGTCGACCGGTACGTGATCCGTCACGCCAAAGCACCCGAGGGTGCCGCGCGAGCCCCCGACGGTCGGCCGATCGACCCGGAGTCGGGACGCGTCATCCCCGATCCGGATGCCGCTCGCCTTGCGGATTCGATCGAGACCGCCCTGAGGCTCGGGGAGGGGGTCGTGCTCATCGCGCCCGCCGCGCGCGACGACGAGTCACCGCCGTTCGAGGAGCGGCGGTACAGCGAGCGCTACAGCTGCCCGTATGACGGGTTCACGATCGACGACCTCGAGCCGCGGAACTTCTCGTTCAACTCCCCGCACGGCGCCTGCCCGGCGTGCACCGGCCTAGGGACGAAGCTCGAGTTCGAGCCGGACCTCCTCATCCCGGACCGGTCGAAGAGCCTGCGCGGCGGCGCCCTGGCGCCCTGGTCGCGCAATCCGATGGACGCGTCGTGGCGGCTGAAGATCCTCGAGGCGGTCTCCGAGTCGCACGGCTGGTCGTTCGACGCGCCGATGCGCGACCTTCCACCGGAGGCGATCGAGTACCTCCTCCGAGCGCCAAAGGACGAGCGGGTCGTCATCGCCTACCGGCATGACCGTGGCGAGAACACGTACCAGACGGCGTTCGAGGGGCTCGTGACGAACCTCGAGCGGCGCTACCGCGAGACCGACTCCGAGTACGTCAAGACCGAGCTCGAGAAGTTCATGGTCGCGCGCCCCTGC
>VBHW01000176.1 GCA_005881055.1 Chloroflexota bacterium | reverse complement strand
GCGACGAGCGGATCGCCACGCTCGTGGACGGCGCCGTCGACCCTACGGTCGCGATCGACCGGATCGGGACGATCCGTGCCGTGAGCGGGTCGGTGACGGACGAGCTCGGCTACCTCTCGGCCGACCTCCTCGGTGCGGGGGTCGACTCGTTCGTGTCGCCGCCGGACGTCGCGCCGATCCTCGCGATGCTCGGCCGCGGGCCCGACGCGACGGCCCGCGTCGAATGCCGGGTGCGCCACCGCGACGGACGCTGGCTCACGATGGAGGCCGTCGGGCAGCGCCCGGAGATCGACCGCGTGACCGGCGACCTCGTCCTGACGCTCCACGACGTGACGCGCTGGAAGGCGCTCGAGGAGGAGCTGACGCGGCAGGCGCATCACGACGCGCTCACCGGCCTGCCCAACCGGGCGCTGTTCGTCGACCGACTCGACCACGCGCTCGGGCGGCGGCGCTACCACACCCGCGGTGCGGCGGTGCTCTTCCTCGACCTCGACGACTTCAAGACCGTCAACGACTCGCTCGGCCATACCGAGGGCGACAACCTCATCGGCCAGGTCGCGAAGCGCCTCTCCGAGACGGTCCGACCGGGCGACCTCGCGGCGCGCTTCGGGGGCGACGAGTTCGCGCTCCTGCTCGACGACGTCGATGAGGACGAGGCCGTGAGCGTCGCGACGCGGACGCTCGCCGCCCTCAACCGCCCGTTCGAGCTCACGGATCGGGCCGTCCGGATCGGCGCCACGGTCGGCATCGCACTCGGATCGGCGGCCCTGCCGACGGCCGGCGAGATGCTCCGGGCGGCCGACATCGCGATGTACAGCGCGAAGGAGTCGGGCAAGGGCCGATTCCGGGTCTTCGAACCGTCGATGTACGCGCAGGCGGCAGAACGCCTGCGCCTCGGCGTCGACATCCGCGGCGCCGTCGAGCGCGGCGAGTTCGTCGTCCACTACCAGCCGACGGTCGACCTCCCGGACGGGACGTTGAGCGGCATGGAGGCGCTCGTCCGGTGGGCGCACCCGGAGCGCGGGCTCATCGCCCCCGCGGAGTTCATCCCCCTCGCCGAATCGACGGGCCTCATCGTCCAGCTCGGGGAGTGGGTCCTCGGCGAGGCGTGCCGCCAGGCTCGTGCCTGGCTGCGGGCGCGACCCGAGGCACCGGTGCGGATGACCGTGAACATCTCGGGCGGGCAGCTCCTCCACCCGGGCATCGTCGCGGCCGTCAGCCTGGCGCTCGAGGACAGCGGCCTGCCGCCGGAGCTCCTCACGCTCGAGGTCACCGAGAGCGTCATGGCC
This sequence comes from Chloroflexota bacterium, assembly GCA_005881055.1. Classification (GTDB taxonomy): domain Bacteria; phylum Chloroflexota; class Limnocylindria; order Limnocylindrales; family CSP1-4; genus C-114. Next base: position 3,139 of record VBHW01000176.1, on the reverse strand, counting down.
CACGAGAGCGAGGAGACGATCCGTCGCCTCCGCCAGCTCAAGGGCCTCGGCGTCGGAATCGCGATCGACGACTTCGGGATGGGCTACTCCTCGCTCAGCTACCTGCGGCGCTTCCCGGTCGACACCGTGAAGATCGACGCGAGCTTCGTCGAGGGGATCGCGCGGGGCTCCGACGAGCTCGCGCTCGTGCGCGCGATCGTGCAGCTCGCGCACGGCCTGAAGCTGCGCACCGTCGCCGAGGGGGTCGAGCTCGAGGAGCAGGCTCGCTACCTCAACCGGATGGGCTGCGACCAGGCGCAGGGCTTCTACTTCGCGCGGCCGATGGACGCCCGCGCGGCGACCGCGTTCGTCGTCGGGCACACGACGGTCAGCCTCTGGGTGGGTCATTCGGGCCACGAGCTCGACGTGATCCGCGAGGTCGTCGCCGACTTCGAGGCCCTCCATCCCGGCCTGCAGGTCGACGTGCTGGGCGGCGTGTCCGACGCGCGCGTCCTCGCGGCGATGCGCGGCAGCGATGGCCCGAACGTCGTCTGCTCGGTCGAGTCGGACAACTTCGGCTCGTACGCCTCGGCCGGGGCCTTCGTCGACCTCGGCCCGCTCCTCGCCCGGGACGGGATCGACACGGACCTCCTGACCGACGCGACGCAGGCGTACACCCGGCACCAGGGCAAGCAGTGGGCGCTCCCGATGCTCGCCGACACGTACGGCCTCTACTACAACCGCAAGCTGTTCGCGGAGGCCGGCCTGAGCGGCCCGCCGCGCACGATCGCCGAGCTCACCGACTACGCGAAGCGGCTCACCCGGCGCAACGCCGACGGGTCCCTGCGCGTGGTCGGCTTCAACCCGATCCTCGACTTCTACGAGAACTCGGTCGCGACGATCGGGCACCTGTTCGGGGCGACGTGGACCGACGGGATCGGCCGTTCGGCGATCGCCGCGGACCCGGCGTGGACGCGGATGCTGCGCTGGCAGAAGGAGCTCATCGACTGGTACGGCTACGACGACCTCGTCCGGTTCGGCGAGGAGGTCGGCCACGAGTTCACGCCGGCGAACGCGTTCCAGATGGGCCGCCTCGGCATGTGCCTCGACGGCGAGTGGCGGGTCGCGTTCCTCGCGGCCGAGGCGCCCCATCTCGAGTACGGCACGGCGCCGCTGCCCGTGGACGAGGCCGTGTCGGGACTCTATGGCTCCGGGTACATCAACGGCAGCGTCATCGGGATCCCCGCCGGCGCCGGGTACCTCGAGGAGAGCTGGCGGCTCGTGCGCTACCTCGCGCTCGACGACGGCGCGCTCGCCCGGCTCTCGAACGGGCTGCGCAACGTCCCGTCGACGAAGTCGTCGCTCCGATCGCCGGAGCTCGTGCCGGACGAGCGGTTCGCCGTCTTCCTCGACATCTTCGGCCACCCGCGCTCGGCGTCGGCGCCCGTCATGGGCGTGGGCTCGGCCTACCAGGGCGTGCTGTCGGTCTTCGCCGCGAACTGGCAGGCCGGGCAGGTGGCCGACCTCGCCGACGGGCTGCGGGCGGTCGACCGCGACATCGACGCCCACGTCGCGCAGGCCACCCGCGAGCGGCGGACCTCGCGGCGCATCGCGGCCGCGTAGCGCGCCGCTACCGCAGGCGGCGGAGGGCCGACCTCGCAGCCAGGTGGCCGCACATGCCGTGGGCCCCGGCGCCGGGTGGCGTCGACGACGAGCAGATGAAGATCGCCGGATCGGGCGTCGAGTACGGGTCGAGGCGGATCCCCGGTCGGGTGAAGAGCTGGCCCAGGTCCTGGACGCCGCCGGCGATGTCGCCGCCGACGCAGTTCGCGTCGTGCGCCTCGAGGTCGGCCGGGCTCATCGTGTGGCTGCCCACGATGCGGTCCCGGAAGCCGGGCGCGAACCGCTCGACCTGGGCGAGGATCCGCTCCGTCATGTCGACCGTCGAGCCGTTCGGGACGTGGCAGTACGCCCAGACCGTGTGCCCCCCGGCGGGCGCTCGGCTCGGATCGAACATGCTCGACTGGGCGAGGAGGACGAACGGCCGCTCCGGGACGCGTCCGGCCTTGACGTCCCGCTCTCCCGCGGCGACGTCCTCGAACCGGCCGCCGAGGTGCACGGTGCCGGCCTCGGCAAGCTCGGGGTTCCGCCACGGGATCGGGCCGTCGAGCGCGAGGTCGAGCTTGAACACGCCCGGGCCGTAGCGGTAGCCGCGCAGCCGCCGCGCGTATCGCCCGCGCAGGCGGTCCCCGGCGATCGCGAGGAGCTGGCGCGGCGTCACGTCGAACAGCGCGACGCGGTGGGGCGGCAGGTCGGCCATCCGCCCGACCCGTCGGCCGGTGAGGATCGTCCCGCCGTGCGACTCGAGCTCCGCGGCGAGTGCCGCCGACAGCCGGCCGGAGCCGCCTTCCGCGAGCGGCCAGCCGACCGCGTGGGCCGTCGTCAGCATCGTGATCGCGAACGCGCCGCTCAGTGGCTGGTCGAGCCGCAGGAACGAGTGCGCCGCGCATCCAGCTAGGACCGCGCGGGCCGGGTCGCCTCGGAAGCGGTGGACGATCCACGTCGACGGCTGGATCGCGAGAAGCCCGAAGCGTGCGAGGCGGATCGCGCGGGGCGGCTGCCACGGGATGTGGAACGGCGCGAGGACGTCGGACGCCAGCGCGTGCCAGGCGCGCGTCAACCACCCCATGAGGCCGCGGTACGGGCCGGCGTCGGGGCCGAGCCGCTCGGCCGTCTCGCCCACGTCGCGGCTCACGAGCCCGACGGAGCCGTCGTCGAGCGGATGGCCGATCGCATAACGCGGCTCGATCCAGCGCAGGCCGCGCCGCTCGAGGTCGAGCCCCGAGAAGAACGGCGAGGTCCGCGCCAGCGGGTGGATCGCGCTGCAGACGTCGTGGACGTACCCCGGCAACGTCAGCTCGGCGGAGCGGACCCCGCCGCCGACCGTCGGTTCAGCCTCGAGGAGCGCGACAGAGCGGCCGGCCCGGGCGATCGTGATCGCCGCCGCCAGCCCGTTGGGGCCGCCGCCCACGACGACGGCGTCGTATGCGGGATCGGTCATCCGCCGGGCCGGTCGCTCGCGCCGCGAAGCCGCATCGGCGCGAGGTACTCGTCCACGAGCGAGCGGGCCCACCATGCGCCCGTCTGGCGCCGCTCGCGC
>VBHW01000158.1 GCA_005881055.1 Chloroflexota bacterium | reverse complement strand
AACCTCTCGAACTACGCGTTCGTCGCGGTCATCTCGCTCGCCGTCTTCCGGGCGATCGCGACCGAGGCCGGCCCGCCGACGAACGCCGACTGGTTCGGGACGTTCGCCGCGACCCTGAGTTCCGGCGTGCTCGGCGCGGTCGCCATCGCGACCGCGATCACGCTGTCGGGCGGTGCGCCCCAGTTCCAGAAGCTCCCGGAGATGGTCCAGTTCGGCAGCCTCGTGGCGGTCGCCAACTCGAGCATCGCGCTCCTCGCGGTCACGATCCTCTGGTACAACCCGGGCGGCCTGTGGCTGCTCGCCCTGCCGGTCGCGACGCTCTTCCTCGGCTACCGCGCGTACGTCTCGGAGCGCGAGAAGCACGAGCGCCTCGAGCTGCTCTACCAGTCGAGCCGCATCCTCCAGCACTCCCCGGAGCTCGACGTGGCGCTCCTCGCGCTCCTCGACCACGCCCGCGCGATGTTCCGCGCCGAGCTGGCCGAGGTCGTCCTCCAGCCGGGCCCGGGCGCCGACCGCGCCCTGCGGACGGCGTCGCTCCAGGACGCGCCGTCCGACGTCATGGTCCCGGTCGAGCCGTCTCCGCCGGACCCGAGCGTCCTGCGGGTGATGAGCGAGCGCCGGGCGATCTTCGCGATCCCGGCAATGACGCCGGGCGGCCTGACGCTGTCGATCCGCCAGGCGATGGTCGCGCCGCTCGTCGGCGAGACCGGGGTCATCGGCACGATCACGATCGCCAACCGCCTCACGGAAGGGACCAGCTTCGGGACCGACGACCTCCGCCTGCTCGAGACCCTCGCGAACCAGGCCGCGGTCGCCCTCGAGAACGGGCAGCTCGAGCAGTCTCTCGCCGAGCTCTCGCGCCTCAAGGAGCAGCTCCGCTACCAGGCCTTCCACGACCCGTTGACCGACCTGCCCAACCGGGCGCTCTTCGCCGAGCAGGTCGAGACGCGGCTGCGGGGCATGAGCCACGACGGGACGCTGCCGGTCGTCCTCTTCCTCGACCTCGACGATTTCAAGGTCGTCAACGACACGATGGGCCACGCCGCGGGCGACGCGCTCCTCGTCGCGGTCGCCGAGCGGATCCGGGGCTGCGTCCGCGAGGGGAACCTCGCGGCCCGTCTCGGCGGCGACGAGTTCGCGATCCTCCTCGACGACGTGCCGAACCTCGGCGACTCGGCGGCCGTCGCGCGGCGGCTCATCGACGCGCTCGGCGAATCCTTCCCGATGCTCAGCGAGGACGTCGTCGTCGGGGCGAGCATCGGCATCGCGATGGCGCGCGGGCCGGACCAGCCGGCCGACGAGCTGCTCCGCAACGCGGACGTCGCGATGTACACGGCGAAGGCCGCCGGCAAGCGGCGGTTCGCGGTGTTCGAGCCGACGATGCACGCCTCGATCGTCGCGCGGCACGAGCTCTCGGCCGATCTCGCCCGGGGGGTCGGGCGCGGCGAGCTCGTCATCCACCACCAGCCGATCATCGCGCTCGACACGGGACGGGTCGTCGGCGTGGAGGCCCTCGTCCGGTGGGTCCATCCGACGCGCGGCCTCGTGCCGCCCGAGGACTTCATCGCGCTCGCCGAGGAGACCGGCACGATCCTGCCCCTCGGCCGGCGGGTGATGAGCGAGGCGGGACGCCAGGTCAAGGCGCTCAACGAGTCGCTCCCGGAGGACCGCCGTCTCAGCCTGAGCGTCAACGTGTCCGCGCTCCAGGTCCAGCAGCCGGACTTCCTCGCCGAGGTGGAGGGGATCCTCCGCGAGATCGGCCTCGCTCCGCAGTCGCTCATCCTGGAGATCACCGAGACCGCGATGTTCCGGGATACCCAGGCGACCATCCGCAAGCTGGAGGCCCTGCGCGAGCGCGGCGTCCGGATCGCGATCGACGACTTCGGGACGGGCTACTCGTCCCTGAGCTACCTGCGGCGGTTCCCCGTCGACATCCTGAAGATCGCCAAGGACTTCGTCGGACGGCCCGACAGCGCGGCGCAGGACTGGGCGTTCGCCGCCGCGATCGTCGCCCTCGGGCGGACGCTCGGGCTGCGGATCATCGCCGAGGGCATCGAGGAGGCCGGCCAGCTCGAGCGCCTGCGGGAGCTGGGCTGCGAGTTCGGCCAGGGCTACCTGTTCGGCCGGCCCGCGCCGATCCAGGCGCTCGCGACCCTGCTCGACGAGCAGTCGCCCGCGGGGGGCGGCCCGGGGGGCAGCGCGGCCGTTGGCGTCGGTACGGGCGCAGAGATCGCCGTCGGCACGGGCGGAGAGCTCGCCGTCGGCACGACATCCCCGGTGGGGCGGGTGCCTGCCGCGCATGCCGCGGCCGCGCCGACCTCCGGCCGCCGTCGGCCCCGTCCGAGCGGGCGCTGCAGCGCCGCCTGAGCCGACCCGGGCCGGATGTTCATCCTCTACGCCGTCCTCGTCGGACTCCTCGTCGGCGTCCTCGCCGGAGGCCGGGCCTCGGGTCTCGGGCGAGTCCGCTTCCGGTGGGCGCCCCTCGTCTTCGCCGGGTTCCTCACCCAGGTCGTCCTGTTCTCCGCGCCTGTGGCCGAGCGAGTCGGCTGGCTCGGCGCGCCGATCTACGTCGCCTCGACCGCGCTCGTCCTCGTGGTCCTGCTGCGCAACATGGCCGTCCCCGGCTTGCCGATCGTCGCACTCGGCGCGCTCTCGAACTTCCTCGCGATCGTCGCCAACGGCGGCTACATGCCGGCCTCGGCCGGCGCACTGGCGGCGCTCGGCAAGTCGCCCGCGGCGGGCTACTCGAACAGCGCCGTCGTCGCCGATCCGGCACTGGCGCCCCTGACCGACGTCTTCGCGCTGCCGGCCCGGCTGCCGTTCGCCAACGTCTTCAGCATCGGCGACGTCCTCATCGGCGTCGGCGTCGCGGCCGCGATCGTCGTAGCGATGCGGGCCTGGCGGGACGACGCGCAAGTGGAGGAGAGCGAGGCCGCCTCGGTCCTGCACGCGACGCCGGGACCCGAAGCCCGCTGACGAGGCCCTGCTACAGCCCGATCGCCGCGACACCACGCGGCTTCCACCGAACGACGCATTCCCACCAGTACTACCGGGCCATGGGCGCTGGGTCCGTGGTCACGTACGGTCCGGGTCGAAGGCGAGTGCCTTCCGTCCATCCATCGTCCAGGGCAAACCCGTCGCGAGGCGGGGACGCAAAGCCAGGGACCTCCCGGCCGCTCGATCAGAGCCGCAGCGAGGCCGCCCGGCCGCCGGTGAGGTCGCATCGCAAGCTCAGGGGTACGTTCAGTGAAGTCGATCTTGTGGCGCTTCACGTGGGTCCTGATGGTGCTTGCATCACTGGCGCTGACCCTCGGCGCCGGGATGCGGTGGGAGTAGGGCGATGACGAGCTTCAGGCTCCACGCCCTTCGAGTCCTCTTCGTTCTCGCCTCCCTGGCGAGCTCGGCCCTCGTCCTCGCGGCCGGCCACCGCTGGAGCTGATCTCTCGGAGTGCCCCCCGGCCTCCGACCGTCCTTCCGATGACCGCCGACCCAGTCGGCGGTCATCGCGATTCCGGGGCCGGTTACGCCGCCGATTCCACGTACGGCGAGCCGGTGCTCCCCGGCAACTCCCCCGACCGACCCACGGGTCCCCAGTACTTTCGGGTCATGGGAAGTGGGCCGATCGTCCCGTAGGGTCCCATTGGAGGCGATAGCCGCCTCCCGTCGACACATCGTCCAGGGCAAACCCGTCGCGAGGCGGGGACGCAAAGCACGGGACCTCGAGAAGTCGTCCTGAGGACTCGAGGGCGCCCGAGCTGCCGGTGACATCGGCGCGGTCATGCCGGGGGCGGCACGCAGTGGGACGGTGACCCGCAATGAAGACGAACCTGGCGCGCTTCGGCCTGGCCGTGGCGGTGATCGCCTGCATGGCCCTGACGCTGGGCGCAGGGATCCGGTGGGAATTCGCGTTCTTCGTGTTCTAGCGGAGGTGACCATGCGGCGACACGTCACACGGGTCCTGCTGATCCTCGGGGCTCTCGCCACCCTGACCTGCCTTGCGCTCGTCCTCGCGGCGGGCCACCGGTGGGGTCAGCTCTGACATTCCCCATGGCGGCGTGACGCCGGCGTCCGACGCGGTCCGACGGCCGCCGGGGGGCCGCCGGCACGCCTGTCGAGCCGGCCCGCGCCGCCGCCTCGTCCCCCGTCGTGCTTGCCACCCCGCGCCCGTTGCGCGCCTGGTGGTGCGTCGCGGAACCTCCCCCGTTCGGCCGGCGAATAGTACGAACGACCGATTGGCCTCGCGAGCGCGGCTCCGTAGCGTGTCGGGTGCGGACGACGAACGCTCCGTGCCCAGTGTCCGACCAGGGCAAACCCGCCGCGAGGCGGGGACGCAAAGCCAGGGATCTCCAGCCCACGCGAACGGAGACCGCCCGGTTGCCGGACCCACAGGGTTCCGTCAAGCATTGAGGGATGAGCCGTGAAGGCGAACCTGGCGCGCTTCACCATGGCGCTCGCGCTGCTCTCGTCGCTGGCGCTCACGCTCGGCGCGGGCTGGCGCTGGTAACCGACTGACCGAGCTGGTTGACCGTTCGGTCGACCGCCCGGTCATCGCCCGGATCCGTTCGGCAGCACTCGAGGCGGACGCAGCGACCGTGCTCGCGAACGACGTCCGGTGAATGGGAACACTGCCGACGGTCGCCGGTGACGGCGGCCGTCGAGCCGTTTCCGTTTCCGTGCCGATATCTCCGATCGCAAGACGTGCGCGACGCCCGCCCGGTGCGGTGCGGTGCGGATCGCACGGTTGCGGAATTGAGTCAGCCTGCTAGACTGCCCGGACCGCGCGCAGGGGCGCCCGGTACGAGCCAGCGCTCCGGAGGCCATCCTTGGGTCTGTTCCACGGTCGTGACCGCAGCCACGTCGCCGTCCTCGTGACGGCCGACGGACGTCGCGTGACCGTGCCGGTCCGGGACGCCGGCCTCATCGACGTATCGCTCCTCGGGATTCTTCGCTCGCTCCTCCTTGGGCTGGATGGCCTGATCGGCCTTATTACCGGCTCCCGGCGGGAGAACGGAGGAACGCGGAGGACGGAGCGCGGCTAGCGCCCAGACACCGAAGACCGAAGGGACCCTCGCCGGGAGGCGAGGGTTTTTCGTTTGTCGGCGAGGGCGTCCGTCGTAGCGGCGACCGTCACAGCCGACGCCAGGAGGGCTCCCCAGCGATGACGATCACCGGCGACCCGGCCCAGCGACCGAGTCGGACGAGCCATGTCCCGAACGAAGGGACGGCCGAAGCGGCCGCGATCGAACGAGCCCGGCGGGACATGCTCAACGACGCCCGGCCGCGCCGGCGGACCCGGATCGGCGCCGACGTCGTCTGCGAGGCGCTCATCCGTCAGGGCGTCGACGTGTTCTTCGGCTATCCGGGCGGCGTGATCCTGCCGCTCTACGACGTCCTCGCCGACTATCCGGAGCTCCGCCACGTCCTCGTCCGCCACGAGCAGGGCGGCGCGCACGCGGCCGACGGGTATGCACGGGTCACCGGCCGCGTCGGCGTGTGCATGGGCACGAGCGGGCCGGGCGCGACGAACCTCGTGACGGGGATCGGCACGGCCCTCCTCGACTCGATCCCGATGGTCGCGATCACCGGCAACGTGCCCGGCGCCCTCATCGGCAAGGACGCGTTCCAGGAGATCGACATCAACGGCATCACCCTGCCGATGACGAAGCACAACTACCTGGTCCGTGACGCGAACGAGCTGCCGCGTGTGTTCGCCGAGGCCTTCCACATCGCCCGGACCGGGCGCCCGGGGCCCGTCCACATCGACATCACCAAGGACGCCCTCCAGCAGGAGACCCACGCAGAGCATCCGTCGGACGAGGAGGTCGTTGCCGGCCTGCCCGGGTTCCGCCCGAACGTCGAGGGCCATCCCCGGCAGCTGAAGCTCGCTGTGGGGGAGATCGGCCGCGCGAAGCGCCCGATGATCCTCGCCGGTCACGGCGTCCTCCACGCGCGGGCCTGGGAGGACCTCCAGGCGTTCGCGGAGAAGACGCAGATTCCGGTCGCCCACACGCTCCTCGGGATCGGCGCGATGCCCGAGGACCATCCGCTGAGCTACGGCTACATGGGGATGCACGGCTGGAAGCACGTGAATCGCGCGATCCAGAGCGCGGACCTCCTCGTGGCCATCGGGATGCGCTTCGACGACCGCGTGACGGGCAACGTGCGGACCTACGCCCCCTACGCCCGGATCGTCCACGTCGACATCGATCCGGCCGAGATCGGCAAGAACGTCGCGGTCGAGGTGCCGATCGTCGGCGACGCGGGACGCGTCCTGCGGGCCCTCCTGCCGATGGTGGACGCGGTCGACCCGGCGGTCCGGGCGGCCTACTTCGAGGAGCTCGCCGCGTGGCGGCGCGAGTCCGAGGCCGGCAGCTGGCACGGCTCGGGTGCCTGGCGCGACGGGTACCTCTCGGCCGACTACGTGGTCAGCCGGATCGGGGTCCTCACCGATCACCGGGCGACGTACGTGGGCGACGTCGGCCAGAACCAGATGTGGCTGGCGCGCTATGCCGGCTTCCAGCTCCCGAACAGTCACGTGAGCTCCGGCGGGCTCGGGACGATGGGCTTCTGCGTGCCGGCGGCGATGGGCGCCGCGCTCGGGGCGCCGGAGCGCGAAACGTGGGCGATCACCGGCGACGGCGGCTTCCAGATGACGTTCCAGGAGCTCATGACGCTCGTCCAGGACGAGATCCCGGTGAAGATCGCGCTCTTCGACAACAAGAAGCTCGGGATGATCCGCCAGTGGCAGGAGATCATCTATGCCGGGAACTATCACTCGGCCCACCTGCTCGGGCCCGACTACCTGAAGCTTGCCGAGGCGTTCGGGATCCCCGGTCGCAAGGCGGCGGCGCCCGAGGAGGTCGACGAGGCGATCCGCTGGGCGCAGGGGGTCGACGGGCCGGCGCTCGTCTGGTTCGAGATCGCCGAGGAGCAGAACGTCTTCCCGATGATGCCGGCCGGCAAGGGCCTGTCCGACCTCATCGAGAAGTGGGGCGGGGCGGACGAGTGAGCGACGCCGCCGCGACTCCGGCAGCCGCCTCCGCCCAGGCCGCGACTCCGGCGACTCCGACGACTCCGGCGGCAGCGCCGGCCCACGCTGCCCCGCCGGCCCGCTCCCTGCCCGGTGGCGGTGCGCAGCACCGCCATGTCATCGTCGCCATCGTCAACAACCGGCCGGGCGTCCTGAACCGCGTCTCGAGCCTCATGCGCGCGCGCAACTTCAACATCGAGTCGCTTGCGGTCAGCCACACTGATGCCCCGGACGTCAGCCGGATGACGATCACGCTGCGTGGCGACGACGTCCTCGTCGAGCAGGCGACGAAGCAGCTGTATCGGCTCATCGACGTGCTCAAGGTCCAGGACCTCACCGCCGACCCCACCGTCGAGCAGGAGCTCGCGCTCGTCAAGGTCCGCGTCGCCGACGCGAATCGGGCGGAGGTCATCAAGGTCGTGGAGCTCTACAGGGCGCGGGTGGTCGACGTGTCGGAGGGCTCGGTCATCGTCGAGGTGACAGGCACAGAGGCCGAGGTCGATGCGCTCGTCGCCCTCCTGCGCGGCTTCGGCATCAAGGAGCTCGTCCGCACGGGGACGGTCGTCATGTCCCGCGGTTCCGGATCGATCGAGGAGGCTACGAAGAGATGACGGCGCGGATGTACTACGACAACGACGCTGACCCGTCTGCCCTGCAGGGCCAGACGGTCGCGATCATCGGCTACGGCAGCCAGGGCCACGCCCACGCCCTCAACCTCCACGAGTCGGGCGTCGACGTCGTCGTCGGCCTGGCCCCGGGCAGCAAGAGCCGGCCGCTCGCCGAGGAGGCCGGCCTGCGAGTGACCGACACCGCGGACGCCGTCTCGTCCGCCGACGTCGTCATGATCCTCGTGCCCGACACGGCGCAGAAGGACGTGTACGACCGGGAGATCGGCCCGAACCTCCGTGACGGCCAGCTGCTGATGTTCGCCCACGGGTTCAACATCCACTTCGGGCGGATCGACCCGCCGGGCAACGTCGACGTCGGGATGGTGGCGCCCAAGGGTCCCGGCCACCTGCTGCGGAGCGTCTACCAGGCCGGTGGCGGGGTGCCCGCCCTGTTCGCCGTCTTCCGGGACGCGTCGGGCACGGCCCGCGACCGGGTCCTGGCCTATGCCCGCGCGCTCGGGTGCACGCGAGCAGGCGTGCTCGAGACGTCGTTTGCGGAGGAGACCGAGACCGACCTGTTCGGGGAGCAGTCGGTGCTGTGCGGGGGCACCGCGGCGCTCGTGAAGATGGCCTTCGAGACGCTCGTCGAGTCCGGCTACCAGCCCGAGCTCGCCTACTTCGAGACGATGCACGAGCTCAAGCTCATTGTGGATCTCCTGTACCGCGGCGGCCTGAACTTCATGCGCTTCAGCGTGTCGGATACCGCCGAGTACGGCGACTACGTCAGCGGACCGCGGATCATCGACGACCACGTCCGGCGAACGATGAAGCAGGTCCTCGCCGAGATCCAGGACGGGTCATTCGCCCGCCGCTGGATCGAGGAGAACGAGTCGGGCCGGAAGGAGTTCGAGCGGCTGCGCGCCCAGGATCGCGATCACCAGATCGAGCAGGTCGGGGCGGCGCTCCGGGCCCAGATGCAGTTCCTCAACCCGGTCACAGTCGTCGCTGGCCAGGCGCAGGCCGCCGCGACCGGCGGGTCGCGGTCGTGAGCCGCGACCGGGGAGCCGGCGAGCCCGGCGTACGATCGGGGACTTCGCGGCCCGGGACGTCAACGCCGGGGACGGTGCGACCGGGGACCGTTCGGCCGGGGACGGTCCGCATCTTCGACACGACCCTCCGCGACGGGGAGCAGGCACCGGGTGCCGGGCTCACCGCGGCCGAGAAGCTCGAGGTCGCCCGCCAGCTCGCCCGCCTCAGGGTCGACGTCATCGAGGCCGGCTTCCCGGCCGCGTCCCCCGGCGACTTCGAAGCGGTCCAGCGCATCGCCCGCGAGACGCGCGGCGTCGCGGTGGCCGCCCTCGCCCGCTGCCGCGACGGCGATCCGCAACGGGCCGTCGAGGCGATCCGGGTCGCCGAACGCCCGCACCTCCACGTGTTCATCGCCACGAGCGACATCCATCTCAAGCACAAGCTGCGGATGGACCGCGAGGCCGCGCTCGCCGAGGCGGTCCGCTGGGTGACCTACGGCCGCCAGACGCTCGGCCGCGACGCCGAGATCGAGTTCTCCGCCGAGGACGCCTCGCGGAGCGACGTCGACTACCTCATGCAGGTCTACGGGGCGGTCGTCGAGGCCGGCGCGAGCACCGTGAACATCCCCGACACGGTGGGGTACGCGATCCCGGCCGAGTTCGGCGCGCTCGTCGGCCGCGTCGTCGACCTCGTCGGTCGCGACGCG
>VBHW01000157.1 GCA_005881055.1 Chloroflexota bacterium | reverse complement strand
GGCGCCGTCGTTGTGACTGCTCCGGCGCCATCTGTCCCGAGAATCCCGCCAGCCCGTGCCACCTTCCGTGACACGTCCGCACGAGCCGCATCGCGGGACGGCGTCACCGGCCGGTCGTCGCGACCGTCAAGCGCGGGAAATGAACCCGCACAGTCGCCGTCGGTCCGGCTCTGGCAGGATCACCTCGTGACGACCACGCCGATCGACCGCGCCGACCCCTCGCTCGAGACCGACGGTCCGGCGATCGAGACCGACGGCCTCGCGAAGCAGTACGGCTCGACGATCGCGCTCGCCGGGCTGACGATGACCGTTCCCCGCGGCCAGGTCTTCGGCTTCCTCGGCCCGAACGGTGCCGGCAAGACGACCGCCGTGAAGCTGCTCCTCGGCCTGGCGCGTCCGTCCGGCGGGAGCGGAAGGCTCCTCGGGGCGCCGCTCGGCGACAGGGCCGTGCGCCGCCGCGTCGGCTACCTGCCCGAGCTGTTCCGCTACCAGGCGTGGCTCACCGCGGACGACGTCCTCGAGTTCCACGGCCGGCTCGCCGGCCTCCGGACGGCCGACCGGCGCGCCTCGGCCATCGAGTCGCTTCGTGCCGTCGGCCTGGCCGATCGCGCGGACGCCCGTGTCGGAACGTTCTCGAAGGGCATGCAGCAGCGGCTCGGCCTCGCCGTCGCCCTCCTCGGGCGCCCCGCCGTCGTCATCCTCGACGAGCCGACCTCGGCCCTGGATCCGCTCGGACGGCTCGACGTGCGGGCGATCATCCGCGGGCTGCGCGACGACGGCACTGCTGTCTTCCTGAACTCGCATCTCCTCGGCGAGGTCGAACGCGTCTGCGACGTGGTCGCGATCGTCGACCGCGGTCGCGTGGTCGCGGCGGGGCCCCTCGACGAGCTCCTCGGCGAGCCGACCGTTCGTCTCCGAATGACGGGGCTGGCGGGCGACGCCCTCGCGAGTCTCGCGAGCTTCGGCACGCTGTCCGAGGAGCCACCCTGGCTCGTCGTCCGCGGCTGCCCGCAGGAGCGGATCCCCGACCTCGTCGCGGCGATCGTGGCAGTCGGCGGCCGGATCTATGCCGTCGACGCCGGACGAGAGACGCTCGAAGAGCGCTTCGTCGACCTCCTCGGTGGGCGCTCGGCCACGGATACCGTCGACTCGGCCGACCAACGAGCGCACACCGGCGCATGAACGTCCTCGTCATCGCCCGACTCACGCTCCTCGAGGCGCTCCGCCGCCGGATCCTGTGGGCGCTGCTCGGGCTCACCGTGTCGGTCGTCCTGTTGAGCGCCTGGGGCTTCTCGGCGCTCCTCGGGAACGCGCGTGCCCACGACGTGACCGAGCTCGAGATCGTCGTGGCCGTCAGCCAGCTCCTCATCCTCGTCGCGTTCATGTTCAGCTTCGTCCTCGCGATGACTGCGGCGTTCCTCGGTGCCCCAGCGATCGCCGCGGACCTCGAGTCAGGCGTCCTGCAGGCGATCGCCGCGCGCCCGATCCGGCGGGTCGACATCCTCCTCGGCAAGTGGCTCGGCCTCGCCGCGATCGTGCTCGGCTACGCGGTCGTCGCGGGGCTGCTCGAGATCGCGGCGGTCGACGTCGTGACCGGGTACCTCCCGCCCGATCCGCTGGCGGCGACGCTCTACCTCGCCGGCCAGGCCGTCGTCCTCCTGACGATCGCGGTCCTCCTGAGCACGCGGCTCACCACGATCGCGGGCGGAGCCATATCGGTGGTCCTCTTCGGCGCCTCATGGATCAGCGGCGTGATGGCGAGCATCGCCGGCTTCCTCGACCTCGATGCCCTCGCCGGCACGATCCAGGTCGCGCGGTTCATCGTCCCGCTCGACGGGCTGTGGAAGGGTGCCGTCTACGCCCTCGAGCCGCCGGCCTTCATCCTGCTCGCGACGTCGGCGGGAGAGCGAGCCGCGCGCGTCGCCCAGAACAACCCGTTCTACGCCTCCGCTCCGCCGGACCCCGCATATCTCCTCTACGTCGCCGCCTGGCTCGTCCTCATGCTCGGGCTCGCAGCCTGGTCATTCATCGGCCGGGAGATCTGACAGGGCGCTGTCGGCGAGGCGTCTGTGACCGACGGCCGTGCGCCGACCGACGGCCGACCGGCCTCAGTGGCGTCCGACGGACGGCCGTGCGCCGAGCGGCTCAGTGGCGCCCGACGTACCGGAAGCAGCCGGGCAGGTGATCGTCGACGAGGCCGACGCTCTGCATGAACGCGTAGACGATCGTCGGGCCGACGAAGCGGAGGCCGTGCCGCCGCAGGTCGGCCGACAGCGCCTGTGCAGCCGGTGTCGTCACGGGGATGTCGCCTGGCCGTGCCGTCGCCGGCAGCCGCGGGATCGGTCCGGGCAGCCGGTCCGCGAGGTAGGCGTCGAACGACCCGAACGCCGCCTGGATGGCGCGTACCGCGGCCGCGTTCCCGATCGTCGCGTCAATCTTCGAGCGGTTCCGGACGATCCCGGCGTCGGCGAGCAGGCGCGCCCGGTCCCGCGCCCCGAATGCCGCCACGATCGCCGGATCGAAGCCGCGGAAGGCCGCCCGGAACGACTCGCGCTTGCGGAGGATCGTCGACCACGACAACCCGGCCTGGAACGACTCGAGGGCGAGCCGCTCGAACAGCTCCACGTCGTCGTGGGTCGTGATGCCCCACTCGGTGTCGTGGTAGGCCAGCATGAGCGGATCGGCGCGACCCGACTCGCCGGGCGCCCACCAGCAGCGCGGACGGTCGTCCATGGCGTCGGCGGATGCGGTCGGCGTGGCGGCGTCGGTCATAGGGAGATGGATTCTGCGCGATGCGATGAGCCTGCGCCACCGGCCCGATCGGGCCGCCCGAGGCACGAGCTATCCCCCCGGCGATCCGCCGGCCGCGCTAGGCTGCCCCGATGAGCCCGCTTCCCCGCGTCTACATCGGCCACGGCGCCTCAGGATCAGCGGCCACGATGGAGCCGTTCGCGGCGGGACTCCGGGCGCGGGGCGTCGACGCCGTCGCGATCGACCTGCCGAAGCGGCGGGCCGAGGACGCCGTCCCGGTGCTCCTGAAGATCGCGCCGCCCGGTCCCGGGGTCGTCGTGGCCGGGCATTCCTACGGCGGTCGCGTCGCGAGCCTCGCTGCGGCCGAGCACCCCTACCGCGGACTCGTCTGCTTCTCGTACCCGCTCCACCGGCCCGGCCACCCGGATGGCGTGACGCGGATCGCCCACTGGCCGCAGATCGCGTGCCCGATGCTCTTCCTGTCCGGGGAGGCCGACCCGTTCGCGAAGATCGCGCTGCTCCGGGCGGCCGTCGACCGCACCCCGAACGCCACGCTCGTCACGTGGCCGCGGCTCGGTCACACGCTCAAGCCGGTCCTCGACGAGGCGCTCGATCGGGTTGCCGCGTTCGTCCTGGCGCTGCCGGAGCCCTGACCGACCCGAACCTGCAGCCGCCAGTGGCGGCACCGGAACCTCAGCGGGCCGCGATCACCTCGATCTCGAATCGGTAATCGGCCGCCAGGGCCGCGACGCCCACCGTCGCGCGGGTAGGCGGATCGGTCGGGAAGTACTCGCGGTAGATCGCGTTCATCGCCGCGAACTCGCTCATGTCGGTGACGTACACCGTCGCCTTGACGACGTCGCGGTAGTCGAGGCCGACCGCCCGGAGCAGCCGGCCGACGTTGTCGAGGGCGGCGCGCGTCTCAGCATCGATTCCTCCTGGAACGGCGCCGCTCCGGCCGGGTGCGTCGCCCACCTGGCCTGCCACGAAGACGAGACCGTTCGCCTCGACGACCTTGCTGAACGGAAATGCACTCGGTTCGATTCCCGGGAGTGCGGGGACCGTCTTCGGCATGGCTTCCTCCTCTGCTCGCGTACGCGGAGCATAGCCAGCCACCGGCGTGTAGCCTCGTTCCGTGAGCGTCATCGCGACGGACGGCCTGGGCAAGCGCTACGGGCGCTCGATCACGGCCCTCGAGGGGCTGACGATCGACGTCGAGCCGGGCGAGATCTTCGGCTTCCTCGGCCCGAACGGCGCCGGCAAGAGCACGACGATCCGGCTCCTGCTCGGCTTCCTCCATCCGACGGCCGGGCGGGCGACCGTGTTCGGCCTCGACACGGAGCGCTCTTCGGTCGAGATCCGGGCGCGTGTCGGCTACCTGCCCGGCGGGATCGCGCTGTACGACAGCCTGACCGGCCACGACCTGCTCGCCTACCTCGCCGATCTCTACGACCGCCCGGCGCCCGATCGCGCCGAGCTCGTCGACCGCTTCGAGTTCTCCGACCGCGACCTCCGCCGCCCGGTCCGCGACTACTCGCGCGGGATGCGCCAGAAGATCGGCATCGTCCAGGCGCTCCAGCACGATCCCGAGCTCGCGATCCTCGACGAGCCGACCGAAGGGCTCGATCCGCTCATGCAGCGGGCGTTCTACGGCATCCTCCTCGTCGCACGTGCTGTCCGAGGTGGAGCGCGTGTGCGACCGGGTCGCGATCATCCGCAAGGGCCGTCTCGCGGCACTCCAGGACGTCGCCGCGCTCCTCGCGCGGCGCAAGCGGAATGTCGAAATGCGGCTCGACGGTCCGCCTCTCTCGCTCGAAGGCGTCCCGGGCGTATCCGGGGTCATGGTCCGCGACGGCCTGCTCACCTGCCACCTCGAAGGCGACGTCGGGCCATTCCTCCGGGCGATCGCCGGGGCGCCGGTCGTCGACCTGACGATCGAGCCGGCGCACCTCGAGGAGGCGTTCCTCGAGTTCTACGCGGAGGAGCTCGGCCTCGCGCCGGATCGCCCGAGTGAGGGCGGCACCCACATCGGCGGCGAGGGAGCTACCGGGCGGCGCCTCGAGGACGATCGGGCCGACGAGGCCGCCGCGACGAGCGCGGGCCCACGGCGATGAAGCGTCCTCGGCGATGAGCCGCGCGCTGCTCGCCCACACGCTCCGTGCCCAGCGACTCCGGCTCGCGGCGGTCGTCCTCGGCCTGGCCGCCTGGGGCTTCTTCATGCCGGTCATCTACTCCCAGTTCGGCGTCCAGTTCAAGCAGCTCTTCGAGTCCGGCGTCATCCCCAGCCAGTTCGCCCAGTTCGGCGAGGGCGACGTGTTCAGCCTCGCCGGCGCGATCGGCCTCGGCTTCATCCATCCGATCGCGCTCCTCCTCAACTCGATCCTCGGGGTGGGCTTCGCCGCGGGAGCGCTCGCCGGCGAGCGCCAGCGCGGGACGCTGGAGGTGCTGCTCGCGCGGCCGCTGTCCAGGCGAGTGGTGTACGCGACGCTCCTGTTCGCGACGCTTCTCTTCATCGCCGTCGCGGTCGCGGCCATCCTCGCCGGCAACCTCGCCGGCGCGGCGCTGTTCAACGTCATCCGGGAGATCGACGTCGCCCGCATGCCGATCCTGTGGCTGAACGGGGTGCTGCTGTTCGCGGCGTTCGGCTCGATCGGGCTGGCGGCGTCGGCGTCGTTCGACCGCCTCTCGCCTGCGCTCGGAGTGACCCTGACGATCGTCCTCGTCAGCTACTTCCTCGAGATCCTCGGCTCACTGTGGCCCGACGCGAGCTGGCTCCAGGCGTACTCGCTGTTCCATTACCTCAAGCCGCGCGACGTCCTCACGGGACAGGTCGACCTCTTCGGCCCGGGGCTCATGCTCGCGGTCATCGTGGTCGCGGTCGCCTACGCTCTCGTCGAGTTCCCACGACGGGACCTGGCCGCGCCGAGCTGACCGGGAGATGGGTCGGCCCGGGCGGTGCCGCCCGGGCCGATGGATGTCCTCAGCGCCGGGTGTGTGTCACCCTGCGGTGAGCGTTCCGTGCATGTCCGTATGGACGTCGCAGCGGAAATAGTACGTGCCCGGCGCCAAGGCCGGAACG
>VBHW01000156.1 GCA_005881055.1 Chloroflexota bacterium | reverse complement strand
GCGCCTCGAACGACAGCACGAGCCGGTGGCGCATGACGTCGAGCGCCATGTCGAGGACGTCCTCGGGCAGGACGTAGTCGCGACCGCGGACGAAGGCGAGCGCGCGGGCGGTGAGGATGAGGTTGATCGACGCCCGCGGGCTCGCCCCGAACATGATGTAGCGGCCCAGGTCGCCGAGTCCGACGTCCGCCGGCTTGCGGGTCGCGGTGACGAGCCGCACGGCGTAGTCGTAGAGCGACGGATCGACGTACACCTCGTCGGCCTTGCGCTGGAGGTCGAGGAGGCCCTCGGTCGTCAGGACCTCCTGGACGGGCTGCAGCCGGCTTGTCATCCGCTCGACGATGACGAACTCCTCGGTCGAGCTCGGGTAGTCGATGACGACCTTGAGCATGAACCGGTCGACCTGCGCCTCGGGCAGGGCGTACGTGCCCTCGGTCTCGATCGGGTTCTGCGTCGCGAGGACGAGGAACGGGTCCGGGACCGTGAACGTCTCGCGCCCGATCGTCACCTGGCGCTCCTGCATGACCTCGAGGAGGGCGCTCTGGACCTTGGCCGGCGCGCGGTTGATCTCGTCGGCGAGGAGCAGGTTCGTGAAGACAGGCCCGAGCGACGTGCTGAACTCGCCGGTCTTCTGGTTGTAGATCCGGGTGCCGACGAGGTCGGCCGGGACGAGGTCCGGCGTGAACTGGATCCGCTTGAACTCACCGCCGATCGCGGCGGCGAGCGTCTTGATCGCCATCGTCTTGGCCAGGCCGGGCACCCCTTCGACGAGGAGGTGCCCGCGGGCGAGCAGCGCGACGACGAGCCGTTCGAGCAGGTGGTCCTGGCCGACGATGACCTTCTTGACCTCGTAGAGGAGCCGCTCCATCGGCACGTCGCGATCGCGGCCGTCCGGACTGATTCCGCGATCGCCGGTGGCGGTGCGGCGTGCTGGTTCCTGTGTCATGCCGGCTCCTCAGTACGGTGGCAGGCCGGCGGCGCCGCCGGCGACGTCGATGGGCACGGCGAGGCCGATGCCGATGAACACGTGCTCCTCGGTCGGGTTCAGGAGCGCGGCCACGATGCCGATCACGTGGCCGTCGCGGTTGAGGAGCGGCCCGCCCGAGTTGCCCGGGTTGACCGCGGCGTCGATCTGGATGAGGCCATGGAGCGTCTGGTCGGTCTGGGGCAGCGTGAAGGAGCGATCGAGGCCCGAGATCACGCCCGAGCTCATCGACCACGTGAGCCCGAACGGGTTGCCGACGACGAAGGCCTCGTCGCCCACCCTGACGGCGCTCGGGTTGCCCAGCGTCGCCGGAACGAGCATCGCTGGAGGCTGGGTCGCACGGAGGACCGCGATGTCGTTCTCCGGTTGGCGGGTGACGACCTCAGCAACAGACCGAGTCCCGTCCGCGAACGTCACCTGGATGTCGGTCGCATCGGCCACGACGTGGAGGCTCGTGAGGATGTCGCCACGCTCGTCGACGACGACGCCGCTGCCGAGGCCGTTGCCGGGCGACGCCGCAGGCGCCGACTCCCTTGTCTGGATGAGCACGAGCGAGGGGGCGGCCGCGGCGTAGGCCTGCTCCGAGAGCGCGGGCCCGGGCGTCATCGACGCGAGCGCGCTGGCGATGCTGTCCCTGACGTCCCGCGACGTCAGCTGCGGTCGCCCGGGGTTGAGCACGCCGTACAGCCAGATGGCGATGAACGCGGCGACGATGCCCGACGCGAACGGAACGACCCGGCGGACCCTCGCGGACACGCGCGCTCGCCGGAACGCGGCAACCGCGCCGCCTGTCGAGGTTGCGTCCTCCCGCGGGTCGATCATCCGCTGGCCCCGATCCTGCCCGTCGTCGTGGTCCGCTCACGGATTGCCTGCATCCGGCCCGGACGGGCGTCGCCGTAGGGTACGCCGATCTTCCTGAGCCGGTCCTGAGAGCCGGCCGCCGCCTACGGCGCGACGATGACCTTGCCGGCCTGCCGGCGCGGGGTCCCGTCGAGGAGCCCCGCCGCGCCATCGAGGTCTACGGTGGCGGTCACGAGGCGCGTCATGTCGAGCCGGCCGGCGGCCATGAGTTCGATGACGTGGCCGAACGCCCCGGACCCGGAATGCCCGATCGAGCCGTGCATCGCCGCGCCGCGGACGATGAGATGCTCGGGATCGAGGTCGATCGTGTGCGGACCGCGACCGATGAGGACGATCCGGCCGGCGGGAGCCACGGAGGCGGCCATGGTCTCGGCGACGCCCGGCGCCCCGCTCGCCTCGACCCAGAGGTCGATGCCGCGTCTGCGTGACTGCCCGAGCGCGGCATCGGCGAGGCCATCGGCCGGCCACGTCGACGGATCGAGGACGACGTCGGCGCCCATCGCCGAAGCCAGCGCGCGCCGGCCCTCGGCGACCTCGAAGGCGACGATCCGGCCGGCACCGGCCGCGCGAGCGAGGGCGATCGAGGCGAGGCCGATCGGCCCCGCGCCTACCACGCCGACGGTCGAGCCGGGCATGAACCCGCCTGCGCTGACGAAGATCGCGATGTAGGCGACGCCGGTCGGCTCGACGAGGGCGCCGAGCTGGAAGATCCGGTCCTCCGGTATCCCGGCATCGGCGAGCGGGGCGAGCGACCAGCAGTAGCGGGCACGCGTGACCACCCACTCGGCATGGGCGCCGTCGAAGCTGAAGCCGAGCTCCTCGATCCGCGTGCAGTTGTTCGGCCGGCCCGACCGGCACGCCAGGCACGACCCGCACCAGGCGATCTCCTCGGCGCACATGAGGTCGCCGGGCTCGAAGTCGCGCACGGCCGAGCCAACGGCCTCGACGACCCCGGCGAACTCGTGGCCGGTGACGACCGGCGTCCGGACCATCCCCGGGTAGAGCATGTAGCCGTCGGCATCGGTCTCGACGAAATGGAGGTCCGAGCCGCAGATGCCGCATGCCCGCACGCGGATGACCACGTCGTCGGGCCCGGGCGTCGGGTCCGGCACCTCGGCTGGCCGGATCCGCGGGTTGCGCCACACGTCGTTGCCGCGCCGGGCGAGACGAGCCGCGACGTCCTCGGGCGCCATGTCGCCGGCCGCCGGCCGCGGCTGCCAGTCCGCCTCGAGCCGCAGCGCCCGCACGCGCCTACCAGTGGTTGGCTTCGAAGTGGACGAATTCGATCGTGTTGCCGAACGGATCGATCGCGAAGAACCGCGGTCGACCCAGGATCTCGCCGTCGTGGTCGCGGGTCGTGGCCCCGGCGGCATCGAGGTCGGCGCGGAGGCGATCGACGTCGTGGACCTCGAAGCATGGGTGGCGGCGAGACTGCGGATTGGCCGCGACGCCGGCGGGCTCCGGGAACAGGTGGAGCTCCTGGTCGCCTGCCGTGTACCAGAGGATGACGCCCGGCAGCGAGGGCGGGTGCGGCCGTTCCTCGAGGCCGAGGACCTCGCCGTAGAACCGGCGCGCGGCGGCGACCGCCTCGGGCGTGCCGGGGAACGGCAGGCTGACGTGCTGGAGGCGGAGGACGTGCTTGCTGTCGGTTGCCATGCGCGTGCCATTGCACCCTGTTCGCACGTCGGGCGCAACTCCTTTCGAAATCCAGTGGCATCGCCCTGGACGGCCGATGAGTCGCACCCACCTCGCGGTGTTTCGTGGGATAGTTGCCTGAGCAACGACCGAGCGGAACGATGGAGGCGGTCATGGCAGGCAACGATCTCGATCCGTGGACGAAGGGCCTCGTCGACGACATGCGGGCGCACGACGGGCATGTGACGTCCGGACCGATGGCTGGCCGGCCCCTCATGCTCCTGACGACCACCGGCGCGCGCACCGGACGGCCGCGCAACGCGATCGTCACCTATACGCGCGACGGCGACCGCTACGTCATCGCCGGATCGAAGAGCGGCGCGCCGACCCACCCCGCGTGGTTCCACAACCTCG
>VBHW01000155.1 GCA_005881055.1 Chloroflexota bacterium | reverse complement strand
TTCGTGCTGGCCTGCCGCCTCAGGGCGGGACGGGTCTCGGCGGGGGTCTCAGCCGATGACTCGCCCCCGGCGACCGGCTCGTCGCCCATCGAGGGCGCGCTCAGGCGCCGACGCCGTCGACGACGACGGTGAGCGAGACCAGATCGAGCGCGAGGAGGCGGTGGATTGCCGCGGCGACCCCTGCCCGCACGGCCGCGACGAGCGGGATCAGTGGCTGTGCCGGCCGGGCCACGATCGTCAGGCGAAGCGTGACCGCGCCGTCGCGCACTGAGACGCGGACCGGTGGGCCGGCGATCCAGCCGTGCCATGACGGACCGCCGTGGCCGACGCGGGCGACGCCGGGCACCTCGAGCGCGGCGAGGCAGACGAGATCCTCGATGACGGTGAGGCCGACGGTCAGGCCCGGATCGCCGTTCACGACGCCGTCTCGGCGGGCGAAACGTCGGCTGGATCGGGGGCGGCATCCGCGACGGGCTCGGCCGCCGCAGCCATCGGCCCGGCCGCGCCGCCCGGCCCGGCCGCGGCGCCCGGCGACTCGTAGCGGAACGCGTCGGCGATCGCCTGCGGGATCCGGGCACGTGCGGCGTGGGCCCCGACGGCCACCGCGTACGAGATCATCCGTCGCCGCGCACGGCCATGGGTGATGAGGACGGTCCCGCGCACGCCGAGGAGGGGCGACCCACCGAGCTTCTCGTAGTCGAACACCTCGCGGATCCGGGCAATCCCCGGCCGGAGCAGGAGGTACGCGAGCCGGCCGCGCAGGTCGCGCTCGAACTCGCGGCGGAGGAGGTCGCGCAGGATGAAGCTCGAGAGCCCCTCGAAGAACTTGATCGTCACGTTACCGACCGCCGCGTCGCAGACGACCACGTCCGCGACGTGCTCGACGAGGTGGCGGCCCTCGACGTTGCCGATGAAGTTGAGGTCCGAGGCTGCCAGCCGCTCGGTTGCCTCCTGGACCCGCGCCTCGCCCTTGCCGGACTCCTCGCCGATCGAGAGCAGGGCGACGGACGGCCGGGGCACGTCGAGGACGCGCTCCGCGTAGAGGGCACCCATCCGCGCGTACTGGGCGAGGTTGTGGCCCGTCGAGTCGGTCGTCGCGCCGATGTCGAGGAGGACGAACGGCCCACGAGCCGTCGTCAACTGCACCGCGAGGGCCGGGCGGTCGACTCCGGGAAGGCGCCGGAGCAGGAGGATCGCTGCGGCGACGGCGGCTCCGGTGTGACCGGCAGTGACGACCGCATCGGCCACCCCGTCGCGCACGAGGCGCATGCACACGTTGATCGAGGCGTCGCGCTTCCGGCGGACGGCCGCCGCCGGATGATCCTCCATGTCGACGACCTCGGTCGCATGGACGATCCGGGTGTTGGCGGGGAGCGCCGAACCGGCTGCCGCGTGGATCCGGGCCTCGTCGCCGACGAGGATGATCTCCTCGGCCGGATGCTCCGTGGCGTAGGCGAGCGCCCCGGCGACCGTCTCCGCCGGCCCGTGGTCGCCGCCCATCGCGTCGACGGCGACGCGCACGACCCGGTCGGATGTTGCGTACTTCCGAACCGCGCTCAGGTCCATCGCGACTCAGCCCATTCGGCGCGGCGGGACGGCCGGACCGCCGGCGTGCCTACGTGGTGGGGCGCTCGTCCGCCGGCTGCCTGATCTCGAGCGCCGGGCGGCCGGCGTAGTAGCCGCAGTTCGGGCAGGCGTGGTGCTGCTGCTTGCGCTCGTGGCAGTGCGGGCACTCGTCCAGTCGGGGCAGGCCGATCGCGAGGTGGCTCCGACGCTCGCCCTGGCGGGCATGCGAGACGCGTCGCTTCGGGACACCCATGGTCTGATCTTGCTCCTTCGTGGGCCGGCCCGTTCGCGGGCACGCATTGAGGGCTCAGGTGGGCCGACGCGGGAGTGTAGTCGGTCTCAGGCCGGCCGTCGACCGCATCGGGCCCTACGACGGCCGATCGGCCCGGAAGGACCGCAGGACCTCGAGCCGCGGGTCGATCGCGGAGTCGGGATGGTCGTGCGGTCCACTCGAAAGCTCCGCGCCGCAGACCGCGCAGAGGCCCGGGCAATCCGGCCGGCAGAGCGGCGCGATCGGTTCGGCGAGCGAGATCGCCTCGCGGACCGTCTCGCCGAGCTCGAGCTCATGGTGGTCGGTCAGGCGCAGGACGTCCGGCTCGGACGAGGTGTCGATCGGCGCCCCGGTGGCGGGATCGACCGAGGGCAGCACCTCCTCCTCAAGGTCGATCGTGATCGGGACCTCGATGTCCTCCAGGCACCGGCTGCAGGAGCCCTCGAGGCTCGTCTCGAGGCGCCCGGTCACGAGCAGCCCGCGGTTCGTGCGGACGGCGTGGATCGTGCCCTCGAGCGGATCGGCCTGCCGGAGCTCGTCGCCGAGGTCGAGCATGACGCCGGCGACGGGGAACGCCCGGCTGGCGCCTGGTCCTTCGGCCAGCAGGCGCGCGACGTTGAACGTCAGGCGGCCGCCCGGATCGGTCTCCCTCACGGCCGGGCGAGCTCGGCGGCTGACGCCTCCTCGTCGTCGCGCTCGAATGCGTCGGCATCGTCGCTGTAGCCGTTGTCCTCGGCGCGCAGCGAGGCGCGCCGTTCGTCGAGCATCGCGATGCCCTTCTTGATGCTCTGGAGCGTGCGGACCACGTCGCCCTCGAGGCCGATGAGCACGGACGCCGCGTATTCGTCGGCGCCCCGACGGACCTCGTCCCCGTCCGCTTCGGCGCGGTCGACGATCCGCCGGCTCTCCTCTTCGGCCGCCTGGGTGAGGCCCCGCTCGTCGATGAGGAAGGCGGCCTGCTCCTGCGCCTTGGCGATGATCCGCTCGGATTCCTCCTGGGCGTTCTCGATGATCCGCTCGCCCTGCGAGTTGATCCGCTTGGCGGCGTGGACCTCCTCCGGGACGGCCACCCGGAGCTGGTCGATGAGGTCGAGGGCGGCCACCTGGTCGACGACGACGTTGTTCGTCAGGGGCAGCTTCTTGCCGTTTGCGATGATCGACTCGAGCCGCTCGACCAGGAACATGATGTCGATCGAACCGGCGCTCCTCTCCCGATCTCGCTTCGCGAGCCCGCTCCGGATCTCGTCTCCTCGATCCCGGACGTCGCGCCGATTATGGCATGCCGACGGCCGGCTGGACGACGGTCCTCCGGCCGCGAGCGGGACCCCGCAGGTTCGGCGGTCAGCGGGCGAGCGCCCGCCGCAGGGCCGCCGCCGCAGGTGCCGGGATCATCCCCGAGACGTCGCCGCCGAACATCGCGATCTCCTTCACGAGGCTCGAGCTCACGTATCCGTGCTCGAGCGCGGTCATGAAGAACACGGTGTCGACGTCCGGGGCGAGGATCCTGTTGTTGTGGGCGAGCTGGATCTCGGTCTCGAAATCGGAGATCGCGCGCAGACCACGGACGATGAACGTCGCGCCGTGCGCGTGGCAGAAGTCGACCGTCAGGCCGTCGAACGTCGCCACCTCCACGCCGCTCGCGACGGATCCGTCGAGGGCCGCGTCGAGCGACGCGCGGAGGACCGCGGCCCGCTCATCGGCCGATAGCAGCGGCTGCTTCCGCGGATTCGCGAGGACGGCGACGACGACGCGGTCGAAGACCGCCGCGGCACGCCCGATGACGTCGAGGTGGCCGTGCGTGACGGGGTCGAACGATCCCGGGTACACCGCGACGTCCATCAGCCCTCCTCGATCGGCGGCCCGCCCGGGCGGCCGGGGGACGCGGCCCGGTAGAACGTCAATGCCGTCTCGCCGAACCGCCGCTCGCGGTCGGATGCTAGCAGGCCGACGACGGCCCGCGGACGGTCCCGCCAGAAGTGCTTGGCGACGACGCGCGCTCCGGCCGCGAGGATCCCCGCCTCGTCGTCGCCGAGACGCTCGAGGGCCGATCCGAGCAGGGCGGACTCGTCGTACGGCGGATCGAGGAGCGCCACGTCGAACGGCCCGTCCGAGCGCGCCCGTTCGCGGAGGTACGCGAGCACCTCGGCACGCCGGACCACCGCCTCCGGTCCCGCGAGGCCGGTCGACCGCAGGTTGGCCTCGATCGCCTGGATCGCGGCCCGGTCGCGGTCGACGAACACGACGGTCCGCGCGCCGCGCGACAAGGCCTCGATGCCGCCGGCACCGCTGCCGGCGAACAGGTCGAGGACGGCGGCCCCCGGCAACTCCGGCTCGAGGATCCCGAACAGCGCCTCCTTGACGCGGTCCGCCAGCGGCCGGCTGCCCGGGCCGGCCGCACTGCCGGCGTCAGCCACGGGACCCTCGCCCGCGCGGTGCCGACGCGGCGCCGGGCGAGTCCCTGGGGGCGGCGGGCCGGAGGACGTCCGCGAGCTCCGAGAGCGAGTCGACGACGATCGTCCCCTCGGGGATCGGGGACAGGGCCGCCTGGATCCGGGACCAGGGCCCGCGCCGGACGAGCACGGCGTGGAGGCCCGCCGCGAGCGCCGGCCGGACGTCGTTGTCGAGGCGGTCGCCGACGTAGGCAACGTCCGCCGGCGGGGCGCCGGTCTCCGCCACGAGACGCCCGAAGAAGGCAGTGCTCGGCTTGGCCGCGCCCCATCCGTCGGAGCTCGCGAGGAGGTCGACCTCGATGTCCATCGACGTGAGGGCATCCTCGGTCGCACGGGGCTGGTTGCCGACGATCCCCACCCGGATGCCCGACGCCCGCAGGGCAGCCAGCGCCCCGCGGACGTCCGGGTACAGGTCGCCTGGCTCGATCCGCGCCGGCGGCGGCCGGCCCGACCGGGCGAGGACCGCGCGTCGATCAACGCCCGCGGCCACGAAGTCGAACGCTTCACGATGGTCGTGGCCGAGGGCGATGACCGCCCCGACGGCGGCGGCCATGGAGAACCGCGGGACGCCGAGGACGTCCGCCCACTCTCGCCGACGTCGAACACCACCCATGCGACGGCGACGGGCTCGATCCGGGGCGGCCCGTCGGCCGTCAAGCCGCACCGGCCGTTTCGCCGCCTTCACCTGCGGCGACGCGCGCCAGCCAGCCGTCGCGCAGCTCGCGGGCGAGCGGACCGAGGTCTGCACCGATGCCGGACCCGTCGAGCGCACCCTTGGCGTCGAGCAACCGCTCGGCATAGCCGCGGGCGGTCGCCGCGAGCCCGCGGTGGTCCTCCTGCTGGAGCGAGGCGACGCGCAGCCGCGGCAGCCCGCTCTGCGCGAACCCGAGCACGTCGCCCTCCCGACGCAGCCTGAAGTCCGCCTCCGCGAGCTCGAATCCGTCGCGGGTCCCGGCCACCGCTTCGAGGCGCGCCCGGGCGACCGCATCGGTGGAGTCGGAGACGAGCACGCAGAACGATTCGACGTCCCCGCGGCCCACCCGGCCGCGCAGCTGGTGGAGCTGGGCCAGGCCGAACCGGTCGGCTCCCTCGACGACCATCATCGTCGCCTCGGGCACGTCGACGCCGACCTCCACGACGGTCGTCCCCACGAGGACGTCGAGCTCGCCGTCGCGGAACCGGGCCATCTCGGCGTCGCGATCGCCTGCCTTCATCCGGCCGTGGACGAGCCCGACCCGGAGCGGCGCCAGGAGCGTCCGCAGCCGCTCCGCTTCCGTCTCGGCCGCCACGGCCGACGAGGCGGCGAACAGCTCCCCGGAGCCCGCCTCTGGATCGGCCTCGTCGATGAGCGGCACCACCACGAACGTCCGGTGGCCCGCCGCTGCCTCGGCCCGCACGCGGTCCCACGTCGGTCGCAGGTCGACAGGCCTCCGGATGCCGGTGCGAATGGGGATCCGACCCTCGGGGGCGGTCCGCAGGTCGGACACGTCCAGGTCCGCGTAGAGCACCTGGCCCAGCGTGCGCGGGATCGGCGTCGCGGTCATCAGCAGGACGTGCGGCGCGCGGCCGCCTGCCTTGGCCTCGAGCTGGCCCCGCTGCTCGACCCCGAACCGATGCTGCTCGTCGATGACGACGAGGCCGAGCGCGGCGAACGAGACGCGCTCCTGGATCAGGGCGTGGGTGCCGACGACGACGGGAGCCATGCCGGAGGCGATGAGGTCGAGCGTCTGGCGCGACGCGGCGGCCGCCAGGGAGCCGGTGAGGAGCTCGACAGGGATCCCGGCCCCTTCGAGCAGCGACGTCAACGTCTTGTGGTGCTGGCGCGCGAGCAGATCGGTGGGCGCCAGGATGGCGGCCTGCAGGCCGGTCCGCGCCGCGGCGGCCAGGCCGTAGGCGGCGACCGCGGTCTTGCCCGATCCGACGTCCCCCTGCAACAGCCGCAGCATGGGCGTCGGTCGGCCGAGATCGGCCCGGATGTCGTCGATGGCGGCGGCCTGATCGGGCGTCAACGCGACGGTGCGCCCGTGCCTGCGCGACAGCGAATCCGTCAGCGCGGATCGCAGCGACTCGTCGCTCCCGTCGTCGAGGACGATCGGCCGTGCAGCATCGAGGCCACGCTGCCTGCGCCTGCCGACCATACCCAGTTGCAGGGCCAGCAGCTCGTCGAAGGCCAGCCGGCGGAGCGCGGCGTCGCGGCCCTCGAAGGACGCCGGGTAGTGGGCCTCCTCGAGGGCCTCGCCGATGGGCGCGAGGCTCTCGCGCTCGCGGATGAGCCGGGGCACGTACTCGGTGAATGTCCTGCCGGCGGCATCGAGCGCATCGCGCATCGCGATCCGCAGGCGATTCGCGGTGAGCCCGGCGGTGAGCCGGTAGACGGGCACGATCCGCCCGACGTGCAGGAGCTCGCCGTCCTCGACCTCAGGCTGGAAGTCGGGATTGTCGAGCGTGAGCTTCCGGCCGAAGCGCTTGAGCTTCCCGGAGACGATGACGCGGTCCCCGGCGTTCAGACGGCGTTCGATGTACCGCCGGCCGAACCACGTCGCCGCGATCCGGCCGGTGTCGTCCTCGAGGGTGGCGATCGTTCGCTGGATGCGCCTGCGGAACGACGGCTCGACGCGAAGGTCGACGACACGGACTCGCGCGCTGATGACGGTCCCTTCGGCGACCCAGGTGAGGTCGCCGAGCTGTCGCATCTCGCGCAGGTCGTCGTAGCGCCGTGGCAGGTGGAACAGCAGGTCACGCACGGTCGCCACGCCCAGCCGGGCGAGCGGCCGGCGGATCGTGGTCACGGACCGGATACCGCTCGCACCGATCGGGGCGTCGAGCGTCGTCGCTGGATCCGCCGGTACGGGAGGGGGCGGTTGGCCTGCCGGCCGGCGCGGCGGTGCGGCGCCGGGCACCGCTACCAGACCGCGAGGAGATACGGATAGAGCGGCTGGCCGCCGCGCCCGACCTCCACCTCGACGCCCGGGAACGCCTCGCCGACCCGGGCCGCGATCGCCTCGGCCTCGGGGAGATCGGCGCCCTCCCCGTACAGCAGATTCACGACCTCGAAGCCCGGCCGCAGCGTTCGCAGGGCGGCCAGGATTGCCGCCGACCGGTCCTTGTCCACGGCGACGAGACCCTCGTCGGGGTCGAGCACGATCGTCTGCCCGCGCTTGACGCGTCGCCCGCTCACCCGGGCGTCGCGCGTCGCGCTCGTCACCTGGAGGGTCGTCACCGACCGGCTCTGCTCGGCCATCCGGGCGACGTTCGCCGCCACGTCGAGCGCCGGATTGACCGCGAGGATGGCCTCGAGGCCCTCGATCGCGGTACGGGTCGGCACGACGTGGACCGGCCGCGTCGCGAGCTCGACGACCTGGCTCGCCGCGAGGACGACGTTCTTGTTGTTCGGGAGGATGACGACCTCGGCGGCGTTGAGGCGATCGACGGCGGCGAGGAGCTCGCCTGTGGACGGGTTGGCCGTCTGCCCGCCGCGGACGATTGCCGACACCCCGCGCTCGCGGAACTCCTTCTCGAGCCCGTCACCGGACGTGACCGCGACGATCGCGAGGGGAATGGTCGCACCGTTCCGCGCTCTCGGGTCGATCCAGATCGACGGCGGCGTCGCCGCGCGGCGCGCCGTGGCCGGCCCTTCGACGCCACCGCCGCCGTCGGCGGGCCCAGCCGTCGCGACGAGCTCCGCGACACGGCGGTCGCGCACCTCCGCCGTCTGGTGGTCGAGGTTCACCACGGTGATGTCGATGAGCGTGCCGATCGAGAGGCCATAGCCGATGACCTCGTCGGGCCGCTCGTTGTGGATGTGGACCTTCGCCTCGGTGCCGTCCCCAGCTACGATGACCGACTCGCCGATCCCGCCGAGGTGATCGCGGATCGAATCGAGGTCGAGGCGCCTGCGGCCGACCGGGCGCACGAAGAAGACGGTCTCGTACCCGTGGCCCTCGTCCGCGCCGGCCACGACGAGCGACAGCCGCGGGGCGGCCAGCGTGCCCGCCTCCGGGGCCGGTGCCTGGCCGGCGAGATGCATGAG
>VBHW01000150.1 GCA_005881055.1 Chloroflexota bacterium | reverse complement strand
GATCTGCGGGTTGTCGACCGGGGCGAAGCCGATGAACCAGCTGTGCGGCTCGCCCGACCCGCCGAGCTGTGCCGTTCCGGTCTTCCCGGCCGTCGGGATCCCGGGAACCGCGGCACCGGATGTGAAGAATCGTCCGAACTGGCCCTCGACGGCGCGCTCCATCGCGGACTTGATGATCGCCGCGTCGTTGAACGGCATGACCGTCGCCAGCGACGACGGGCCGACCTGCTGCGTGCCGTTGGCGCCGGTAAACGACTGGACGAGGTGCGGCCGCATCATGACCCCGTCGTTGGCGACCGTGGCGGCGACGAGCGCCATCTGCAGCGGCGTCACGAGCGTCTCGCCCTGGCCGTACGCCGCGTTGGCGAGCTCGACGCGATCGGCGAAGCCGCCCGGCAGCGGCCCACCGCCGTTCGTGAGCTGGCTCGTTCCGGTGGGCAGGTCGAACGGGATCGGCGCATAGAAGCCGAGCTTGCGCGCCGCGGCATCCATCTCGGCGCCGCCGGTCCGGAGGCCGGTGAGCGCGAAGTAGATGTTGCACGAGACCTCGATCGCCTCCTCGTAGTCGAGGGCCTTGTCGCCCGTGAAGAGATGGTGCCCGTCGCGCACCCGATAGCCCGAGACGAGGAGGCCCGTCTTCTCGGCGGCCGGCTGCTGCTTGTACGTCGTGTTCGGGGTGATCGAGCCGGAGCGGAAGGCGGCGATCGACGTGACGATCTTCATGATCGATCCGGGGACGTATGTGCCGAGCGTCGCCCGCGGCAGGAGCGGATGGGACTTGTCGGCGTTGAGCGCCTTCCAGGTGGCCGCGGCCGTGTCCGGGTTCGTGAGCGCCGAGGCGTCGTACGTCGGGGTCGAAGCGAGCGCGAGGACCTCTCCCGTCCGCGGGTCGAGCATGACCACGGCGCCGCGGTCCCCACCGAGCGCCCGCACGGCCGCCCGCTGGAGCGGCAGCGAGATCGTGAGCTTCAGGTCCTCCGGATCGTATCGGTGGGTCTGGAACTTCGTCAGCATGTCGGCGACGGGGTCTGCCCGGCGGATCCCGGAGAGCTCCGCGTCGTAGGTCAGCTCGAGGCCCGCGAGGCCGTACTGCCGCGATGCGTATCCGATGACCTGGCTCATCGTCCGGTCGCGATAGATGCGGTACGGCTCCTTGTTCTTGTCGAGGCGGCTCGAGGCGAGGACCGTGCCGTTGCGGTCGAGGATCCTTCCCCGCGGCACGTGCCGCATCGCCGAGATGACCGCGGGGTCGTCGGGCGACGTCGAGAGATCGGTCGAGCGCACGACCTGCCAATAGCCGGCGCCGGCTGCGAGCGCCGCGAACGCGAGCGCGAGCGTCACGCCGACCCGGCCGACGTTGCGTCCGATCGGCCGCCTCGTCTGGACCGGATGGGCCGAGCGACCGCGACCTCCGCCGCCCGAGCCCCCACGGCGGCGTCGCCCGAGCCGGAACCCGCGGCCCGACGAGCCGCTCATCGGTCGGCGATCCGTTCGAGGAGCCGGCCTGTGAGACGCCGCGGCGAGAGGCGGCGCGGCGGGCGGGGCGGTGGCGGAGGCTCCACGCCCTTGTCGGAGATCGCGAGGAGGAGCCCGACCACGACGGCATTCGTGAGCAGCGAGGAGCCGCCGTAGCTGATGAACGGCAGCGTGATCCCGGTGAGCGGGATGAGCTTGAGGTTGCCGGCCGCGATGATGAACGCCTGCACGCCGACGACGAGGCTGAGACCGGCCGCGAGGATCGCCCGGAACTCGTCGGCTGCGGCGGCCGCGATCCGCAGGCCGCGCTCGATGACGACGAGGTAGCAGCCGAGGATCGCGAGGATGCCGGCAAGACCGAGCTCCTCGCCGAGCGCCGCGAACGGGAAGTCCGTATGCAGCTCGGGGATCGGCAGGCTGCCGCCGACGAGCGGCAGGCCGGCCCCGAGGCCCGTCCCGACGATGCCGCCGCGCGCGAAGGCATGGAGGGCCTGGACGACCTGGTAGCCGGCGCCGCTGGCCGTGGCGAACGGGTCGAGCCAGATGTCCACGCGCGTGCGGACGTGCGGGACGAGCTGGTACATGAGCACGGAGCCCGCGACGAAGAGGACCAGCCCGAGGACCACCGCGCTCGCCCGACCGGTGCCGACGTACAGGAGGAGCAGGAACACCGCGAAGAAGAGGAGCGCTGCGCCGAGGTCCCGCTGGATGACGACGATCCCGAGAGCGACCGCCCACATCGCCACCATCGGGGCGAGGTACGGGAGGGGCGGGAGGCGGAGCGGCCCGAACCGCGTGTCCTGCTCGGCGAGGAGAGGCCGGTTCTCCGACAGGTAGCCAGCGAGGAAGATCACGAGGATGACCTTGAGCACCTCGGAGGGCTGACCGGTCAGCGGTCCGAGCCGCAGCGAGAGGCGGGCCCCGTTGACGTCGACGCCCAGGACGAGCGTCAGGAGCAGGAGCGCGATGCCGGCAGCGGCCCACGTGTACTTGTACAGGCGGAGCCAGCTGTCCGAGCGGACGGCCACCGCCAGGCCCCCGACCACGGCGAGGGCGAGGACGAGCCAGGCGAGCTGGAGCTGCGCGAGCGTGAGCGTCCGGCCGAGGATCGTCTGGGTCACGAGGTCCTGCGGCAGCCGCTGCATGAGCAGGAGCCCGATGCCGCCAAGCATGCCGACGGCCGGCAGGAGGAGCTGGTCGGTGCGCCGGCCGGCGAGGATCTGGGCGACGTGGACGGCGAGTAGCATGCCCAGATAGAGCGCCAGGCCGCGCGGATCGGCCGGCGTGAGCGTCGGGAAGTGGCCGGTCAGGGCCCGCTCCGTGGCACCGAGCGAAGCGCTCCCGATAAACAGCGTGACGGCGAGCAGGCCGAGGAGGGCGCTCTCGCGCCAGCGCGGGCGCGGCCGGATGGCCTTCCACGGCAGGGCCGGCAGTGCCATCTGGCGCATCGCGCTCACCGGCGGCCGCGCTCGAGCCGAAGGCGGACTTCGCCGACCTGGATCTCGTCGCCGTAGCCCAGCGCCGCGGTGCCGTCGACCTGGCTGCCGTTGAGGAACGTCCCGTTCGTGCTCCCGAGGTCCTCGACGAACCAGGACCGCCCGCGGAACGTCAGGGCGCAGTGACGCGAACGGGTCCTCGACCACGACCGCGTTGTTGACATCGCGACCGATCGTCGTCACCGCATCGAGGGCGAAGACCGTTCCCTCCGCCGGCTCGGCCGACGGAGAGGCGACCACGATCAGCCGGCCGAGCTCGGTCGCAGGCTCACGGGAAGCCGCGCGCAGGTCGCGGACGAGGACGCGCACGATGCCGAACAGGAAGAGGTAGATGAGGGCGAGGAAGGCCAGCCGCAGGATCCAGAGCGTGAGGAGCGCGCCATCCATAGGCTCAGGATGGGCTCAGGCCTGGGAGACCGTGTCGACGATGAGCACGGTGTCCCCGAGCTGGATGCGATCGCCCGGACCGAGGACGACCTCCTGCACCGTCACCCCGTTCACACGCGACCCGTTCGTGCTGCCGAGGTCCGACAGGACGAGCGTCCCGCGGCGGGCCTGCAACCGGGCATGGTGGCGGGAGACGCGCGAATCCTGGAGGACGAGCCCGTTGTCCGTGGCGCGCCCGATGGTGAGCGGCCGGCCGTCGAGGGACACCTCTCGTTCGGAGCCGTCGGGCCGCAGCTCACGGAGGATCGCCACGGGTGCGTCGGGTTGCGGGATGGAGAAGACCATCGTGCGGTCCGAGACGACCGCCGGACCGTTCGCTCCCTCGGCGCCGGAGACGCCCGCCGACGCATCGGCGCCCGCGTCCTGGAACTGGGCGTCGACCTGGATGTCTCCGACCGCGATCGCGCGGTTCGGCACGAGGGCGACCCGCGGCCGGTCGACGAGGGCGTAGCGGTGCGTCCGCGCGAACGTCAGGGCGGCGTCGGCCAGGTCTGAGACGAGCGTCGTCGCGATCGGCTCGAGGGCGGCCAGGTCGTCCGGGTTGAGACGGACCGTGAACCGGTTCGGGACCATCGTCCGACCCGCGACGGAGCGGCGCTGCGTCTCCATCGCCCGCTCCACCCGGCGCTGCACCTGGAGCGGTTGGATCTGCGTCCTGAAGATCCGGGCCGAGGACCGCTCGACCAGCCGTTCGATCATCCGCTCGAGCGCGGCTAGGGGTCGCATAGGGCGCCCGGAGTCTAGCAGAGGGGCCCCGTCCGGCCGGTCGGGCGGAGGCCCCGCAGAGCGGTCGTCACCGTCGTCGGCGGGACCATCGGGAGAGGTACGGGGTACGAGCGTCGGAGGGGTGGAATCGACCCTGCGGTATACTCTCGCATCCGCTCGGGCGACGCCGTCGCGCGAGCGTATCGATCTGCGGCCTGAGGGCACGATGCCCGAGATCCTCACTGAGTCGTTCTGCGAACGCTGCGGCACGCGCTACACCTTCGAATCGACGACGCCCCGGACCGGGCGATTCGGCAAGCTCAAGGTCCTCTCCAGGGGGCTGAAGAACTACGTCCTGAGCGACGAGACGTCGCTCGACGAGGCGTTGGCCGACGCTCGCAGCGACGAGGATCGCCAGGCATCAACTGAGCAGCTCGATGCCTTCCACAAGACGTTCAACTTCTGCATGTCGTGTCGGCAGTACACGTGCCCGAACTGCTGGAACGAGATCGAGGCGAAGTGCCTGAGCTGCGCGCCCCACCTCGGACACGACGTCCTGGAGGCTCCCTTCCGGACAGTCGAGGCGGCGAGCCACTTCGGCGGCATCGCGGCGGAGACGGCTGGGAATGGGCACGGGTACGAAGGGCTCGGCGGCGGCCTCGAGGCTCCCGCGTGGCCGACGGTCGACATCGGCGGCACCGCCCAGACCGGGTCCGCGCCGACTGCTGACGCCTCCGACGAGGACGGCACGCTCGCGAGGCTCGAGTCGCTCTTCGCGACGGCCGAGCGGGAGCGGTCCGAGGCAGCCCCGCCGCCCCAGCCGACCGCCAAGGCGGCGCCCGAGGCGAAGCCGGAAACCAGGCCCGAAACCGGGCCAGACGTCCGCGAAACGGTTGAACCCCAGGCGATCGCTGCCGCGCCGGTCGAGCCTCCGCCGGCGGCGAAGCCGACGCGGGTCGAGAAGCCCGTCGAGGCATCGGTCGCGCAGGCCGTCGAGGCGGTGCCCCCTGTCGTCGCCCCGAAGGCGCCGACACCCCCGGCCGTCGCCGCTGCGTCGACGGCTCCCGCGGAGGCCGCGGCCGCGACCGAACTCGAGATGGCCGCCGAAGCGACGGCAGCGACCGAGGCGGAGCTTGACGAGGAAGCCGCGCCGGCCATCGAGGCGATCCTCCGTGAGCACCTCGAGGTCCCGGGCGACGCCGACCTCCGGGCGATGCTCGCTCGCACGGACGCAGAGGCGCCCCCGACCCGACCCACGCCCGCCCAGCCGATCCGGCCGTCAGCGCCAGTGCCACCGCCGGCCGCCGCGTCGATGCCACCGCAGGCCGCCGCGCCCGTCGCGCCGCCACTCGCCACCGCGGCGGAGGCGATCGGCCAGCCGATTGCAGAACTCCCGAGCGAGCCGGCCGGGGATCGCGCCGCGGCAGCCGTCTCGCAGACCGCCGCGTTCCTCGCG
This sequence comes from Chloroflexota bacterium, assembly GCA_005881055.1. Taxonomy (GTDB): domain Bacteria; phylum Chloroflexota; class Limnocylindria; order Limnocylindrales; family CSP1-4; genus C-114. The sequence goes on along the minus strand of VBHW01000150.1, from coordinate 2,620 downwards.
CGCTTCCGCACGCCGATCCCGTCGCCGGGGGCCGATGCGGCACACGAGGTTCCCGAGCCGCCGATCGAGGAGCTCGCCGCGCCCGAGGCCCCACCCGCGCCCGAGCCCACGCGCGCACCTGAGCCCTCCCTGCCCGCAGTCGCGGCGACCGGCCCGAGCGCCGGACCGGGCGTCGACATCGTCGAGGCGCCGACGTGGCACGTCACGCTCCGACCCACCCCGGCGGCCCCGAACGGCCGCGAGCCGGAATCGGTCGTCGCGCCAGAGTCGCCCGAGCGGCAGCCGTGGCCCGCTCCCGCGCCGTCGTCGCCCGAGCCGTCGGCCCAGCCCGTCTGGGCAGCACCGGCCGCACCGGCCGAACGGCCCGCGCCGACCGCTCCGCGTCCCGAGGCACCTCCCCAGTGGCCCACGCCGACCGCGCCGCCCGAGTGGCCCGCGGCCCCGGTCTGGCCGTCACCTTCCGGCAGGAACCGTCACATCAGCCCGGTCGACGCGCTGTGGGCGGCCTCGAGCCGCGACGTCCTCGAGCGTCCCGAGACCGGCGTCCAGTCCTGCGTGAACTGCGGCCTGTCGCTGTCGTCGACTGCCCGGTTCTGCCGTCGCTGCGGGGCGAGCCAGATTCAGGCCTGACGGGCCGCCTCGTCCGTCGCGCCCCTCCCGTCGGGCCCCACCGCCGATCCCGACACCGCCGCTCGATCCCGGTCACGCACGGCCGTCCACGCCGCGGCGATCAGCAGCATCTGGAATGCGATCGACAGCCAGATCATCGTGGTCAACACGACCGCGAACCCGCTGAAGAGCTCGAGCGCGCCGACCAGGCGTGCCTGGACGAGTACGAACGCGCTGGTGAAGCCGAACAGGATCGCGGCGACGACGAGCCCCGGGAGCCAGAGGGCTGCCCATGCAGGCCGGTGCGGCGGGACGAAGCGGAGCAGCGCGGCCACCGCCCCGAAGCTGAGCACGAGGCCGAGACCGCGGGTCACGAGCTTCCAGACGCCGATGACGACGGAGTCCTCGGCAACGAACTCGTCGACGTACGAGGCCACCGACGCGAGGACCGCAGACACGAGGATGACCCCGAAGAACATGCCGACAGCAGCGAGCCCGCGAACCGTCCGGGCCGCGAAGCCGCGCACGGGCCGCTCGTCGAAGACCCGGGCGAACGCGAGGTCGAGCGCCGCGTAGAACCTGCTCGCGCCCCAGGCGAGGCCCGCCAGGCCGACGATCGAGAACGGTGCCGCGGTCTCCGATACGCGGCTGAGTCCTGTCCTGATCAGGCCCTCAAGGGGAGGCACGCGTCGCCCGATCTCGCCCACGATGGCGGCCAACCGTTCCGAGTCGCGGACGGCGAATCCCAGGACCCCGATGACGAAGAGGATCGCCGACAGGAGCGCGAACAGCCCCGCGTACGCCAGGCCGCTCGCGAGGAGCGCGCCGGCCGCATTGTCGTACGCGTCGAGGACGGCCCGGACGGTCCCGACGGCCGGATGACTGGAGACTCGAGCAGTCAGGCGATCCACGAGGGCCCGCAGCCCCCGACCGGGACCGCTCAGGCGATCCACGGTCGCCGCCCTGCCTCGCGCGCCGAGGTCAGCTGCGCAGGTCCTCGAAGAGACCCGGCTGGAGTGCGCTCGCCCGGACGCGGCGCGGTCCCGTGACGAGCGCCCGCACCTCGCCCCGGCGCACGTAGCGCCGCCCGCCGAGCTTGATGCTCTGGAGACGGCCGCGGCGCGCCCACTCGCCGATCGTGCCGGGCCGGAAGTGGACGTTCGCCGCCGCGAGGATCTCGGCGGCCTCCGCGAGCGTGATCCAGTCGGCCGCGGCCGGCATCGTCAGTCCGCGTCCGCGGCGGCCGAGCCGCCGGACGACGACCCCGTGGCGGACTCGCTGGATTTGGAGCTTCGGCTCGAGTCGCCATGGCCGCCCGACGTTCTGGCGTCGCCGCCGCCACCTGACGTCCCGCCGGCGTCGCCGCCACCGGACGTCCCGCCAGCGTCGCCGGCTTTCGCACCCGCCCCTGCCGGGCTCGGGCGGCTGGTGCCGCGGTCCTTCTTCGCCCAGCCGCTGCCCTTGAACACGATGGCGGGCGCGGCGATCGCCTTGCGCAGCGCGTGCGAGTGGCAGTTCGGGCACGGACTTGCTCCCTGCGCGCCGATTGCATGACGGACCTCNNNNACACGTAGTCATACGTGGGCATGTATCGACCGGGCTCCGGCTCCGGGCTCGCTCAGCCGCGGAGGAGGCGCATGCCGCACTTCGGGCAGTAGAACGCCCGCTCGTGCGCCGACGCGAACCCGCAGTGGGCGCAGACGAGGCCGCCACGGCCCGCGGCCGGCACCGGTCGCTCGATCGTCGTGAGGCCCAGCGCGAACTGGTTGGCGAGGATGTTCGTCAGCAGGCCGCCGAGCAGCTTCGCCCCGATCCGGTCCGTGTCGCCGCGGACCCCCTTGCCGCCCCAGCCGACGACCGCCCGGACGATCATGTCGCCAGTCGTCTCGTCCCAGTGCGAGGCGACGCCGCCAACGATCGCGTTGTACTCCGGGTAGCCCGACGTGTCGATCTCCCCGTCGAGCAGCGCGACGACGAACGTGTCGAAGGCGAGGTCGATTGCGTCGATCGA
>VBHW01000149.1 GCA_005881055.1 Chloroflexota bacterium | reverse complement strand
CCGCCGAAGTGCTCCGCGGCGAGGTGGGGCGCCCCGGACGTGGGATGGCGGATGACGAGCATCCGCGCCCCGAGCGCCTCGACGGTGCGCACGGTGTCGACGAGCGATTCGCCCTTGGCGACGGAGGACGTCCCCGCCGAGATGTTGACAACGTCGGCCGAGAGGTTCTTCGCCGCCACCTCGAACGACACCCGGGTCCGCGTGGAGGCCTCGTAGAACAGGATCGTGACATTCGTGCCCCGCAGGGCCGGGACCTTGGCGATCGGTCGGGCGAGCACCTCGCGCATCGCGTCGGCCGTGCGCATGACGAGCTCGATCTCCGGCCACGACAGGACGTCGACGTCGAGCAGGTGGCGGTGTCGCCACGCCGCGGTCGGGGCCTGCGTCGCGGGGAGGGCGGCGGCCGCACCGGCCGCCGCGGCCGGCCCGTCTGAGCTCCGCGCCTGTGAGGGCACGATCGGATCGTCGCCGCGCACGGCCTCGACCGGCGGATCGAGGCCGAGGCTCACCGGAGGGCCCCGGCGATCGACGACACGGCGAGCGGAGCCTCCGTGCGCCGCTCGATCTCGACGTCGTCGCCCTCGTCGACCTCGGCCAGGTGGACCCGGACGACCTCCTCGCGCGAGGTCGGCACGTTCTTGCCCACGTGATCGGCGCGGATCGGCAGCTCGCGATGCCCGCGATCGACGAGGACCGCGAGGCGGATCGCCTGCGGGCGACCGAAGTCCACGAGCGCGTCCATCGCCGCACGGATCGTCCGGCCCGTGTACAGGACGTCGTCGACGAGCACGACCGTCACCCCGTTGAGGTCGAACGGCAGCTCCGTGCCCTTGACGATCGGCTGGGCGGCGACGAGCGACAGGTCGTCCCGGTAGAACGTGATGTCGAGCGCCCCGACGGGGAGGCGAACGCCCTCGTGCTCCTCGATTGCGTCGGCGAGCCTCCGCGCGAGCGGCACGCCGCGGCGCTGGATGCCGACGAGCACGAGGCCCGCGGTTCCGGCCTGCTTCTCGACGATCTCGTGGGAGATGCGCGCGACCGCCCGCCGGATCTCGTCGGCGGTCATGATCCGGCGCCCGGTCATCGCGGCCGGGTGCCGATCGCTCGGCTGCGCTGTCGCACGCCCTGGGTCCTCCTTCCCGGCCTCGCGGGACCGGTCGTTAAAGGGTCGGGCGAAGGATACCGCGGCGGCCGCGCCGAACGCGACGCCCTGGGCTCGACGCTTCCTCAGCCCGCGCTGCCGGAGCCGTTGCCCGAACGATCGTGGGCGGGCAGGCCTGGCGCCGGCACGGCAGACTGGACGAGGTCCGTCGCGGGCATTGACAGCGGCGCCTCCTCGGCCTCCCCGGCAGCCTCGCGCGCAGGAGCCCCACCTGCCACGCGCGCGTCCGCTCGCTGCACCGGCTCGGCCAGGTCGAGCGGCCCCGGGGGCGGACTCGTGGCCGGGCCCGCAGGGGCGCTCGTCGCGGCGCGGGCCTCGGCCCCGATGACGTGCATGACGGCGTTGATCAGTGCGAGGTGCGTGAACGCCTGCGGGAAGTTGCCGAGATGGCGGCCGCTGCGCGGATCGAGCTCCTCGCCGAAGAGCCCGAGCGGGCTCGCGAACGAGAGGAGCTTCTCGCACAGGCTGCGCGCCCGGGCGAGCTCGCCGATCTCGACGAGCGCCGAGACGAGCCAGAACGAGCAGATCGTGAACGTCCCCTCCTCGCCCGACAGCCCATCGTCTGTCTGCTCGGTCCGATAGCGCAGGACGAAGCCATCGACGGTCAGCTCGTCGGCGATCGCCAGGACCGTGCGCCGGATCCGCTCGTCGTCCGGCGGGAGGAACCGGACGAGCGGCATGAGGAGGACCGACGCGTCGAGCGCCGTCGTGTCGTAGTGCTGCGTGAAGACGCCCCGGTCGTCCAGCCCATGGGCGCAGATGTCCGCGTGGATCTCGTCGGCCGCGGCCTGCCAGCGGGCGGCGAGCTCCCCCTCGTCGCGCAGGCGTGCGAGCCGGGCTCCCCGGTCGGCCGCGACCCAGCACATGACCTTCGACGACGTGAAATGCCGAGGCTCGCCGCGCACCTCCCAGATCCCGCGATCCGGCTCGCGCCAATGGTCGATCGCCGCCTCGACCTGGCGGACGAGGATCGGCCAGACACGCTCGTCGAGCCGGTCACGGGACTTCGTGTGGAGGTAGACGGAGTCGAGGACGGCCCCCCAGACGTCGTGCTGCCGCTGGTTGTACGCGCCGTTGCCGACCCGGACCGGCCGCGCGCCCTCGTACCCGCTGAGGTGGTCGAGCGTCCCCTCGGTCAGCTCGCGCTCGCCGCCGACGCCGTACATGACCTGGAGATCGGCGTCGCCCCCGGCCGCGTCGGCGAGGAAGTAGAAGAAGTCGTTCGCCTCCCAGTCGAAACCGAGCGTGTACAGGCCCCACAGGGCGAACGTCGAATCGCGGATCCAGGTGTAGCGATAGTCCCAGTTGCGCCCGCCGCCCGGCGTCTCCGGCAGTGACGTCGTCGCGGCGGCGATGATCGCGCCGGTCGGCTCGTACGTCAGGCCCTTGAGCGTGAGCGCCGAGCGGACGAGGTACTTCCGCCAGGGATGATCGGGGAACCTCCCGCGCGCGAGCCAGTGCTGCCAGTGGTGGGCCGTCCAGACGAGGCGGCGGTACGCGTCCTCGACGTTCTCCGGCGGCTGGCCGGAATCCCACGACAGCGCGCAGAACCGGGTCTGGCCCTCCTTGATGAGCGTCCGCGCGACCGCCCGCGTTCCCTCGAAGCCGAGGTTCAGGTCGCTCGTGAGCGTGAGCGCCGGCCCGGCTCCGTCGGCCCGGCAGGCCAGCCGGCTGTAGCCCTCGCCGGCGTACTCCCACGTCCCTCGTCGGCGCCCGTAGTCGAAGACCGGCTCGCAGTCGAGGGTCAACTGCATCTCGCCGTTCACGCAGCGGACCATCCGGAGCAGGACGTGGTCGGCGTCGTAGTCCGTCGGCGCTCGGCGATGCGTCCCCGATCGCTCGTCGACGTGGTGCCACGGACCGATGAGCAGGACGTCGCGGATGATGACCCAGCCGGTCGGCGTGCCCCAGCTCGTCTCGAGCACCATCGTCCCGGGGAGGTAGCGCCGGTCGGCCGGGACGGAGAGGTCGGCCGGTCCGAACCGGAACCCGCCCGCATCGCGGTCGAGGATCGCCCCGAAGACGCTGGGCGAGTCGACCCGCGGCAGGCACATCCATTCGACGTTACCGCTCGGGGCGACGAGCGCGGTCACCTCGCAGTCGGAGAGGAACCCGTAGTCGGCGATCGGCGGGAACGGCGACGATGGAGTGTGCCGGAAGGGCACGGCCACATCCCGCGGATCGGTGTCACCGCCGGCGGTCATCGGCGATCTCCGTGTCAGGGCGACGATGAGGGCCGCCAGTCTCCCACTCCGGGACCCGGTCCGCTACCCCCACCGCGAACGACCGTGCGCGCGCCCACCTCGTCGGATGCCCTCGGCGAGTCGTCAGTAGACGCCGACGGTCACCCACACCGTCCCCGACCAGCTCGGGCAGCCACAGACCGCGA
>VBHW01000148.1 GCA_005881055.1 Chloroflexota bacterium | reverse complement strand
ATCGATCGCCCTGGACGATCCACCATCTGACGCCGGGATCCGGAACGCCTGGAACGCCGCTGCATCGATAGGCCGATCGGGGCTGGGAGATTGCGAGCCCGCCAGGCCTGGCAGCGCGACCAGCGCGAGCGCAGCGGTGAGCGCCGCGCCCGCGACCAACGTGGTCGGTCGCACGATCCGCGGACTCTACGTCGGCCGCAGGCCGCCTGTCCAGCGTGATTCCTGCGAGGACCCCGGAACGTGCCTTGCAACGCCGTTCCAGTCGGCCGGGATGGTGCGCCGGGGCACCGCCCTCGCC